>CAKUKL010000059.1 GCA_934662925.1 uncultured Oscillospiraceae bacterium
CCGCTGGAGCAATGACGTTCCCTTCAGCTTTGCGTCGCTGACCGAGCTTTACCGCACCGGCGGCGCGGGGAACTTCGCCCGCTGGCGGGCCTTCGTATGGGAGGACGGCGCACTGATCCCCGTCCCCGACCCCGACTGCCCCGCCGCCGACGAGCTGCTGGGCTACGACTGGCAGCGGCAGGAGGTGGTGCAGAACACCCGGGCCCTGCTGTCCGGCCGGTACGTGAACAATGTCCTGCTCTACGGCGAGAGCGGCACCGGCAAATCCGCCACCGTCAAGAACCTCCTCACCCTCCCGGGCACCGAGGAGCTGCGCATCATCGAGGCCGACAAGGAAAACCTTGGCGGCCTGCCCGCCCTCATCCGCTCTCTCCGGGGCCTGCGGCAGAAATTCATCATCTTTATCGACGATCTGGCCTTCGACCGGGATGACGCCACCTACTCCGTCCTCAAGACCATTCTGGAGGGCGGGCTGGAGCGCCGCCCGGACAATGTGGCCATTTACGCCACCTCCAACCGCCGCCATCTGGTGCGACAGACCATTTCCGAGCGCGCCGGGGACGAGATGGACCGCAATGAGACCATCCGGGAAAAGACCTCGCTGGCCGACCGCTTCGGCGTCCGCATCCTGTTCCAGGGCCTGACCAAGCAGGAGTATATGGCGCTGGTGGATATACTGGCCGACCGGCGGCACATCGCCATGGACCGGGAGGAGCTCCACCGGCAGGCGGTGGCGTGGGAGCGGCTCCACGCCGCCCAGACCCCCCGCACAGCCCTCCAGTTCATCCTGTCGCTGGATCAGTGAACGCTGCGGCCAGCCGCGCCGCTTTCCGCCGTCCCCGAAATTTTGCGCCGCCTTCCGGTTATTCGCGGCTGTGCCAGCTTTTGCACTGTGTTCCGGGAATTTGGCCGCCGCGCCGCTCTGACCCCGCACTCCAAAAGCGCTTTCTTCGCACTCCCTTCGTTTTCCGGAATTGTAGCCCGCTTTCTGCGCACTCTGCACAAAGCCGGAAAAAGCTGTCGAAAACCGCCGCAGTTGGCACGCCATTCCCCCAGCCCTGTACGATTTTTCCGCAAAAACTCTAAAAAATGTTGCACAATCCGTTGCACATTTCCCCTCGTCCCTGTGCAAAAAGTTGCACGTTTATCCTCCATTATCGCTTCATTTTGCGCAAAAAAGCCGCGTTTTTATGCGGAAAAGGCCCGGAACGCCACGCGTTCCGGGCCTTTTCTTCTGAATTTTTCCGCCTGACCGCGGCTCACTCGCTCCGCAGAGCCTCCACGGGGTCCTTCTTCGCCGCGCCACGGGCGGGGATGAGGCCCGCCAGCACGGTGAGCAGCGTGCTGATGGCCACCAGCACCACCGCGCCCACGCCGGGCAAGGCAGCCTTCAGCCCCTCGATGCCGGTAAAGTGGAACAGGATGGCGTTGATGGGGATGATGAGCAGCAGCGTGATGAGAATGCCCAGCAATCCCGCGCCGAGGCCCACGATCATGGTCTCGGCGTTGAACACCCGGGACACGTCCCGCTTGGACGCGCCCACCGCCCGGAGAATGCCGATCTCCTTGGTGCGCTCCAGCACGGAGATGTGGGTGATGATGCCGATCATGATGGACGACACCACAAGGGAGATGGACACGAAGGCAATGAGCAGGTAGCTGATGCCGCTGATGATGTCGGTGATGGAGCTCATCAGCAAGGCCACATAGTCGGTGTAGGTGATCTGCTCCTCCTCCGCCCGGCCATTGTTATAATCGGCGATGAGGTCGGCGATCTCGTCCTTGTCCGCGAAAGTGGCGGCGTACAGACTGATGGTGTCCGGGCTGTCCAGATCCACATAGCCCAGCAGGTCCAGATTCTTCTCATAGGTGGAGTCCGACCGGGTGGCGGGCATATAGTTGTCGTAGAGATAGACGTACTGCCACCCTTCGAAGGGCTGTGCCTGTACATAGCCGGAGCCCTCACCCATGGCCGCGTCCAGCATGGCCGCCAGCGCGTCCTGACTGACGCTGCCCAGCTGCCGCTGGACGCCCTGGGCGTACTGCTCCCGCACCTGCTCGCCCACGGCCTCTTCCACCTGAGAAAACAGCTCGTCGTCACCCATTTCGGCGATGTAGGAGGAAATGGTGTCCTCGTCCACCCCCATCTCACCGGCGTACTGCCGGACGATCATGTCCTCAATGTCCGCCCGGGTGAGGCCGTCCATCTGCTGCTCCACCACGCCGTCCACATACTCGTCGGAGGGCTGGCTCATCACGTCGATATAGGCCGCCGCCTTGTCCGTCACGGACAGGCCGGAGAGATATTCCGTAATATCCGCCGTCTTTTCCTCCTCCGTCGGCTCCGGCTCCCCGTCCACCGGGAAGGGCAGGCCGCACAGCACGTCGGTGTCCGGGTCGTCCAGCTGGGCCTTTACAATGTCGGAGCCGGCCACCGTCTCGATGGCGTAGGTAGTCAGGGCACTGGTGTAGCCCACGGAACCGGCCAGCATGGAGGAGGAATCCATGGTGGAGTCCCCGTTAGGCCGGGCGATGCCCACCACCTTCAGAGTGGTGCCCACGTCGTCGCTGTTGTACAGCAGCTCCAGCCCCGCCTTCGTTTCGGACAGGTCGGCGTAGGTGCCGGATCCGGCGTCGTACTGATACCGCTCGGAGGGGAGGATGAGCTTGAAGGTGGTGCCGCACAGCTCCTCATAGGTCCAGCTCTCCCGCTCGCTGTCCGTCTCTTCGCCGTTCTGGAGGGCGTTGAGGGTGTCCTCCATGCTGTCGTGGGACAGCAGGCCCAGCGCGTACAGCATCAGGTCGGAGACCTCGTTGTTCTCGTCCACGAACAGCACGACCTCATCGTAACGCTCCGGCCAGCCGCCGTACAGCAGGTCGTAGTTGTCCGTCACCTGACTGGAGATGAGTGCGCCGTCCTCGCCGGGCATCAGCTCGTCCCAGACGTCCATACTCTCGTACATGGAGCCAAAGGAGCTGAAATAGCTGGAATAGTTGCCGCCGTACATGCTGGTCATGGCCTCTTCCATCAGGCTCATAACGTCGCTCTTGACGATATTCCCGTCCTCGTCCTTGTTGTAGATGTCAAAGGCAAAGTCGTAGCCGTACCGGATGGTGGACAGGGCGGCGATGCCGTTGCCGTCCTCCTCCAGCCACGCCTTGAACTCCTTCAGGTCGTTGGTCACCGTCTCGGCGTTGAACATGGAATCCATCATGTCGTACATGACGGTGGAGGTGTACACCTTATCCAGCGGCCGCTCCGCCTCCCCCTCCTTTTTCGTCCCCATGAGGGAAGTGAGCATGACGGACATGTCCACGCTCTCCGCCTCAATGGTGATGGGGTAGTTGGACAGGGTGTCCTCCTGCACCCGGTTGATATAGGTGTTGATGCCGGAGGACAGGGCCAGAATGAGGGCGATGCCGATGATGCCGATGGACCCGGCAAAGCTGGTGAGCACCGTCCGTCCCTTCTTGGTCATGAGGTTGTTCAACGACAGGGACAGGGCCGTCCCGTAAGACATGGAGGTCTTTTTCCCCGCCCGGGCCTTCTTGCCCGTAACCGCCGGAGCGCTCTCCTCCGAGTGATAGGGATCGGTGTCACCGGTGACCCGCCCGTCCTTCAGGCGGATGATCCGGGTGGAGTACTGCTCGGCCAGCTCCGGGTTGTGGGTGACCATGATGACCAGCCGGTCCTTCGCCACCTCCTTGAGCAGCTCCATGACCTGCACGGAGGTCTCGCTGTCCAGTGCGCCGGTAGGCTCGTCGGCCAGCAGGATGTCCGGGTCGTTGATGAGGGCCCGGGCAATGGCCACCCGCTGCATCTGGCCGCCGGACATCTGGTTGGGCTTTTTATCCAACTGGTCGCCCAAACCGACCTTTTCCAGCGCCTCCTTCGCCCGGCGGCGGCGCTCCGCCCGCGGCACCCCCGCCAGCGTCAGCGCCAGCTCCACGTTGGCCAGCACCGTCTGGTGGGGAATGAGGTTGTAGCTCTGGAACACAAAGCCCACCGAGTGGTTGCGGTAGGCGTCCCAGTCGCTGTCCTTGTACTCCTTGGTGGAGCGGCCGTTGATGATGAGGTCGCCGCTGGTGTAGCGGTCCAGCCCGCCGATGATGTTCAGCGTGGTGGTCTTGCCGCAGCCGGAGGGGCCGAGGATGGAGACGAACTCGTTCTCCCGGAACTCCAGGTCAATGCCCCGCAGGGCCTCCACCGTGGTGTCCCCCACCGTGTAGCTCTTATGGATCTGAGATAGTTTCAGCATGTGCGTATTCTCCTTTGCAAAACACATACAGTTTATGCCCGTTGGAACGGCCCTGTCAACGGAGTTTTGTTACCCGCGGCTAATTGTTTACCGATTGGTCACATTTTCCGCCCCTGTCCCCCGTTTGTCCGCCGGGCAGGCACAGCTTTTGTCCGTTTCCGCGCAAAAAGCGGCGCTGCTCCATGCAGCGCCGCTTCCTTTTCCTTATTTTTCTTCCGCACCCATCACCAGCGCCTCGCAGTACTTTTTCTCGAAGGTGCTCAGCCAGCGGCGGTACTCCTCCTGATTGTTCTGCTTAATGCCCCGGAGATAGTCGTGGGACTGAAGCTCGCTGTCCGCGCTCTCCAGCACCGCCACGGCGATATTGGAGCAGTGGTCGGCCACGCGCTCGAAGTTGTTGATGCAGTCGTTGAAGATAAAGCCCATCTCCAGCGTGCAGTGGCCGTTCTGAAGGCGGTTGATGTGTCGGACCTTCAGTTCCTCGGTCAGCATGTCGATGACCTCCTCCAGCGGCTCCACCCGCCGGGCCATGTTGAGGTCGTTGTCCGTCAGCGCCGTCCGGGTGATGGAGACGATCTCCCGCACCGCGTCGATGCAGACGTTCAGTTCAGCTTCCGCCTGCGGAGAAAAGGACACCTTCTTTTCCGCCATTTCCTGCGCCAGCTCCGCCAGATTCACCGCGTGGTCGGAGATGCGCTCCACGTTGGTCAGGCAGTGGAGAAACTTGGCCGTCTCCCGGGTCTCCTTCTCGGACAGTTCCTTGGTGTTCAGCCGCACCAGATAGGCGCCCAGCCGGTCCTCGTAGCGGTCCACGGTATTCTCCCGGCTCATGATCTTCTCATACTTCTCCCGGTCGAAGGAGTGGATGAGGTCGATGGATTTGTTCAGGTTCTTGAAGGCCGCGGCGGTCATGCGGTCCATGGTCTTGCCGCTCTGCTCCACCGCCAGCGGGGGATAGTCGAGGAAGCGCTCGTCCAGCAGGTTTTCCTCGAACTCGTCGTCCTCCTCGCCGCGCTTTTCCTTGATGGTGGACACCGCCAGCTTCTCCAGCAGGTGGGCGAAGGGCAGGAGGATGGCGGTGGCCACCACCTTGTATACGGTGTTCACCACGGCGATACCCACGCTGGTGGCCGCCATGCTCATAAAGGGCAGGTCAACGATGGCGTTGACGATGTAGAACGGGATCATCAGGATCAGCGAGCCCGTCAGGTTGAAGTACAGATAGATAAAGGCGGCCCGCTTGCCGTTGACGTTGGCGCCGATGGCGGACAGCAGCACCGGCACGCACGCGCCGATGCACATGCCCAGCACCATGGGGACGGCCACCTCGTAGCTGATGACACCGGTGACGGACAGGGCCTGCAAAATGCCGATGGAGGCGGAGCAGCTCTGGATGACGGCAGTGACCGCGATGCCGACCACCAGCGCCAGCAGCGGGTTGGATACCGCGGCGATGAAGTCAAGAAAGGCCTCGCTGGTCTTGAGGGAGTCCATGGCGGCGCTCATGGACTGCATGCCGCTCATCAGAACGGAAAACGCCAGCAGGATCATGCCCACGTTTTTCTGGGTGGTCTTGCGGCAGAAGAAATAGAGAATGATGCCGATAAACGCCACCAATGCGAACACCGTGGCGGAGGAGACGCCGCCGCCCCCCTCGACGCCCGCCAGCGTCAGGATCCAGCCTGTGGCGGTGGTACCGATGTTGGCGCCCATGATGATGCCCACGGCATTGGTCAGCTTCATGATGCCGGAGTTGACGAAGCCCACCACCATGACCGTGGTGGCGGAGGAGGACTGGATCACCGCCGTCACCAGCGTGCCCAGCAGTACGCCCTTGAACGTAGTGGAGGTCAGCCGGCCCAGGATCGTCTCCAGCCTGCTGCCGGCCACGCGCTTGAGTCCTTCTCCTAACAGGGTCATGCCAAAGAGAAAAAATGCCAGACCGCCCAGCAGCGAAATGATGTCCGCGATCCCCATGTTCACGATCCAACCCTTCGTGATGTAGTTCCGCGAGGGCATATCCCCGCAGTATTCAATTTATTTTAACATACCTTTACCCGCTTTTCTTCTGTTTTTTACAAAACGGCCATAGAATTTTTTGATCTTTCTCCCGCCGCGTCATTGCAAAACCGCCAAATATTGCAAAAACGCAGCAAAAACCGGCGGCGCTTCCGCGCCGCCGGCAATGTTGGCATATACTGTTTTATCTGCGGCCGCCGCCAAAGCCACCGCCGCCGGAGGGTCTGCCCCCGCCGAAGCCGCCGCCGGGACGGCCTCCGCCCCCAAAGGAGCGCCCGCCGCCAAAGCTGCCGCCAGAGGGACGGCCTCCCCCAAATCCGCCGGAAGGACGTCCGCCGCCCATACCGCCGGAAGGACGACCGCCACCGAAGCTGCCGCCGGAAGGGCGGCTCCCGCCGAACCCGCCGGAGGGTCTGCCGCCGCCGAAGCCACCCCCGCCGGGACGGGGGCCGGAGTTGGGCCGTCCGCCGCCCATGCCGCCGGAGGGCGGGCGATTACCGGGCCGGGGACCGGGGCCGCCGGGGCGCGGACCGCCATGAGGGGGCCGGGGACCGGGGCCCGGGCCGGGTCCGCCGGGGCCGGGTCCGAAACCGGGGCCGCGGGGCGGACGGGGTCTGGGCGGCCGCGGGGCGAAGATGTAGAAGGGCCGGTATACATAGCTCGGCCCGTAGTATCCGCTGCGGTAACGGCGGCGGTGAGAGCCTTCCATCACCGCCAGCAGCACGATGACCAGAATCAAAATAATGAGAAAGTCCAAAACGATCCCTCCCTATTCGTCAGTAGTTGTCGGCGTACCAGTCGGCCAGCGCCCGGGTGAGCCGGAGCGCCGCGCCGCCGTAGTCGCCGTCGGCAAAGTCCGCCTCCATGTAGTCATAGGCATAGTCGGAGCAGTCCTGATCAGAGAACATGCTCACCAGCCCCGCGCCCTGCACCAGCCAGTAGTTGTCACCGGAGATGTCCAGCACCACAATGAAATCGTACTCGCCCAGACCGATGTCGTCGGCGTAGTCCAGTGCGAACTGGCCCAGATCATCGGAATTTTCGTTGACGGTGACCACAGCGACCATAACGCCGTAGTTGTTCAGCAGGCTGCTGTTGATGTCCTCGATCTGGTTTTCCACGCTCCGGGACAGCACCCCCGCCTCGTCGTAGACGGTCTGGGTGTCCGGCGCGGCATTGTCTGACGCGATGGGCTGATGGCCGATGTCCGAGGCGCCCGGCCCGGGGGCAGGGCTCACCGGGGCCTTCGCCCGGCCGATGCCCACGGCGGCGGCCACCATGACGATGGTCAGCAGGACGGCGACACCCTGTTTTTTGAAAATATTCATAGAAGTCTCCTTTTCGTCAGGCAGCGCCTGACGGCGGGGTTCTTTTTGCTTCTGCAAAAAGAACCCAAAAACCAAAGGGCGCAGCCCTTTGCACCTTTTTTCTTCTTTCGAAAGAAGAGAAACGCTTTTTCTCGACCCCATTCTCGGGATGGAATTCGCCGGAAGTCCGGCGAGGGACTATGAGCGTCCTCCGCGGACGCGGAGCGTCAGGTTTCGCCTGACGGCGACATCCTTTTTGTGCGCACAAAAAGGATGCAAAAATGCGCTTAGGGGAAAAACGCGGTCGGCTCCGAACGCTGAAGGGCGCGTTCTGCGCTCCAGCGTTTCCCCCCTAAGAACCTGATTTTTACGGGGACGCAGGCAAATGGTGCATCGTTCTACCGACCGGCGCGAGGTAAGCTGACACGCAAAGCCGCTGTTTATCGCTGCCGCTCCAATGGCGCTTGTTATAGC
>CAKUKL010000060.1 GCA_934662925.1 uncultured Oscillospiraceae bacterium
TGCCGTCTGTGGTATAATTGTGGTCAAACGAAAAATCACCGCCGAATTGGCGGTGATTTTTCTCGAAATGGTGGACCTAATCGGGATCGAACCGACGACCTTACGGATGCGAACCGTACGCTCTCCCAGCTGAGCTATAGGCCCATATTGCCGCTTTTTGCAGGTTTTTTGCAACAAAAAGCAGATTTTCAAGTTTTCCGATTTTAGAAGATTTCAGAGGAAATTCTCTCCGAAATCATGGGCTGAAACTCGTAGGTCGATGTGCGACCATAGGGATGCGAACCGTACGCTCTCCCAGCTGAGCTATAGGCCCATATTGCCGCTTTTTGCGGGATTTTCGCAACAAAAAGCAGATTTTCAAGATTTTCGATTTTAGAAGATTCCGGACGAAATTCTCTCCGAAATCATGGGCTGAAACTCGCAGGTCGATGTGCGACCATAGGGATGCGAACCGTACGCTCTCCCAACTGAGCTATAGGCCCATATTTACTTGGCGTTTCCAAACGTACTTGTTTATTATAACAGAAAAAAATGATTTGTAAAGAGAATTTCCAAATTATTTTTCGCGGCGCGGGGGCGTGCTGCCGGCGCGAAAGCCCCGTGAATTTTGACGCCACGGGAAAAGTGACCAGAAACGCGGGAAAACGTGAGGTTCCCGGCGGTTTATCCGGGAAATAGTAAGGGGTTTGACAGAAAAGTTAACGAAATATTAAGGGAATCTTTCTTTACGCCCGGTGAAAAAAGGGGTATACTGGTGAAAATTTGGAGAGCGAAGGAATCGGACTATGTTTCAACGACAAATGAAGCCACAGGATGAGGAGCGCCCCCGCCGGGACGAGGAGGTCCCGGCGGAGGAGACGCAGGCGGAGGACGCCGCCCCCCGCCGGATGGAGCGCTTTTTTCCGGACGCAAAGACGGGGCTTACCTCGGCGCAGGCGGCGGAGCTGCTCCGGAACGGATACGGCAATCAGGCGGAGGACCCCAACACCAAGACCACCCGGCAGATCATCCGGGAGAACACCCTGACGTTTTTCAACCTGGTGTTCGTGGTGCTGGCGGTGCTGCTCATCATCGCGGGAAGCTTTACCGACATGGCCTTTCTGGTCATCGCCATCGTCAACTCCCTCATCGGCATCATCCAGCAGCTGCGCTCCCGGGCGACCCTCGCCAAGCTGAACCTGCTGGCGGAGGCCAAGGTCAAGGTGGTGCGGGACGGGCAGCTTGGCACCGTGCCCATCCACAAGCTGGTGCGGGAGGACATCGTGGAGCTGTCCGCCGGCGACCAGATCCCCGCCGACGGGCCGGTGCTGTCCGGTCAGGTGCAGGTCAACGAGGCCCTGCTCACCGGCGAGGCGGACGCCATCACCAAAAATCCCGGCGACCCGCTGCTGTCAGGCAGCTTCATCGTCTCCGGCAAGTGCCGGGCCAGAATGGACAAGGTGGGGGCGGAGAGCTACGCCTCCCGGCTGGCCCAGAAGGCCCGGGCGGATACCGGCGTGAGCAAATCCCAGATGATGCAGTCGCTGGACCGGCTGATCCGGGTCATCGGCTTCGCACTGATCCCCATCGGCGTGGCCCTGTTCTGCAACGAGTACTTTGTCCAGAAAAACACCTTTACCGAGGTCATCCCCTCGGTGGTGGCCGCCCTCATCGGCATGATCCCGGAGGGGCTGTACCTGCTGACCAGCGTGGCGCTGGCAGTGTCCGTCATGCGCCTTGCCCAGCGGAAAACGCTGGTCCACGAGATGAGCGCCATCGAGACGCTGGCCCGGGTGGACGTGCTGTGCGTGGATAAGACGGGCACCATCACCCAGCCGGAGATGAACGTCCGGGAGGTGGTGTACCTCGACGAGGAGGAGTACCCCAAGCAGCGGGTGGAGGACATCCTCAACGCCTGCTACACCGCGCTGGATGCGGACAACGACACCGCCCGGGCCATGGCCGCCCGGTTCAACAAGCCCTCCCGCTGGCCGGTGGAGCGCACCGTGCCCTTCACCTCGGCTACCAAGTGGTCCGCCGTGGTGTTCCGGGGCCAGGGTTCCTATGTCATCGGTGCGCCGGAATTCATCCTGGGCGGGGAGTACAGCCTGCTGGAGCCGCTGGCCACGCCCTACCAGAACGAGGGCTGCCGGGTGCTGCTGGTGGCAAAGTGCGACACGCCGCCCACGCAGGGCGCCCTCACCGGCGTCATCGACCCGGTGGCGCTGGTGGTCATCAGCAACCCCATCCGGCCGGAAGCGCCGGAGACCTTCCAATATTTTGCCCAGCAGGGGGTGGCCATCAAGGTCATCTCCGGAGACAACCCGGCCACCGTCTCGCAGGTGGCCATGCAGGCGGGCATCAGCGGGGCGGAGCGGTACGTGGACGCGGCCACCCTTAAAGATCCCGCGGACTACGCCCGGGCGGTGCGGGATTACACCGTGTTCGGCCGGGTGACGCCGGACCAGAAGCGCAAGCTGGTGAAGGCCCTCCAGAAGGCGGGGCACACCGTGGCCATGACCGGTGATGGCGTCAACGACGTGCTGGCCCTCAAGGACGCGGACTGCGGCATCGCCATGGCCTCCGGCTCGGAGGCCGCCTGTCAGGTGGCGCAGGTGGTGCTGCTGGATTCCAACTTTGCCTCCATGCCCCACGTGGTGGAGGAGGGGCGGCGGGTCATCAATAACATCCAGCGCTCCGCGGCACTGTATCTGGTAAAAAACATCATGTCCTTCTTCCTGTCCCTCATCACGCTGTTCGCGGGTTTCCCATACCCCTTCGTGCCCATTCAGCTGTCCCTCATCAGCGCGGTGACCATCGGCATCCCGTCCTTCGTGCTGGCGCTGGAGCCCAACCACGAGATGGTCCGGGGCAAATTCATGCAGAACGTCCTCCGCCGGGCGTTGCCCGGGGGCCTGACCAACATCCTCCTCATTGTGGGCATCGAGCTGTTCACCATGGCCTTTACCTTTGAGCGGGCCACGCTGTCCACCCTCGCCACCGTCATCATGGGCGAGGTGGGCCTGCTGGTGCTGTACCACATCTCCCGGCCCATGGACTGGAAGCGCTGGCTGCTCATCGGCTCCATGACGGCGGCCTTCGCCGCGGCGGTGCTGGCCTTCGGTTCGTTCTTCCAGCTCACGCCGCTGGACTTCCAGTCCGGACTGGTCATCATAGTGTTCCTGCTGCTGACGCCGTCGGTCATCTGGTTCTTTGAGCGGCTGTTCGAGCTGGGCCGCGCGGCGCTGGGGCTCTGGTCCTCCGGCCGCCGGACGGCAGGGGGCAGGCGCCGGGTGCGCTGAAAAGCTGCGCGGCTTTCCCGAAGATCACGTGGAAACACGGCGGAATAAAAGAAAAGCAAAGTGAAAAATGCGGTATATTTTCCGGGAAACAGGAAAATATACCGCATTTTTACAATATGGCGCTTTAACAAAGCAATGCAGAGCATTGACGAAGTGCAAAATGTTGGGTAAACTGTAAGCCAGATTCGCAAAGGAGAGGGTCCATTGACATGAAAGAAAGAGAGAGTTTTTCCTCCCGGCTGGGCTTCGTGCTCATTTCCGCCGGGTGCGCCATCGGGCTGGGCAACGTCTGGCGCTTCCCGTACATCACGGGAAAATACGGCGGCGCGGCCTTCGTGCTGGTCTATCTGCTGTTTCTGGTGATCCTCGGCCTGCCCGTCATGGTGACGGAGTTTTCCGTGGGCCGGGCCAGCAGGCAGAGCATCGCCACGTCCTTCCACACGCTGGAGCCCAAGGGCAGCAAGTGGCACATTTACAGCTGGTTCGGCCTTGCGGGCAACTACCTGCTGATGATGTTCTACACCTCGGTGGCTGGCTGGCTGGTGCTGTACTGCATCAAGATGGCCAGGGGCGACTTCGCGGGACTTGACTCCGCCGGTGTGGCCGGGCAGTTCGGCGAGATGCTCACCCGCCCGGGGCTGATGGCCGCATTCATGGCGGGCGTAGTGCTGGTGTGCATGTTCGTGTGCTCCCGGGGCCTTCAGAACGGCGTGGAGAAGGTCAACAAGGTCATGATGCTGTGCCTGCTGGCGGTAATGGCGGTGCTGGTGGTGCGCTCCGTGACGCTGGACGGCGCGGGCGCGGGCCTTGAGTTCTATCTTAAGCCCAACTTCCACAATATGATGTACGATTCCGACGGCAAGTTCATTCTGGGCGAGGCTATTTACGCCGCCATGGGTCAGGCGTTCTTCACCCTGTCCCTCGGCATCGGCGCACTGGCCATTTTCGGAAGCTACATCGGCCGGGATCACACCCTTATGGGCGAGGCCCTGCGGGTGTCTATTCTGGACACCGTTGTGGCATTTGTGGCGGGGCTCATCATTTTCCCCGCCTGCTTTGCCTACGGCGTGGCAGCAGACAGCGGCGCGAACCTGATTTTCATCACCCTGCCCAACGTGTTCGACTCCATGCCGCTGGGCCGGGTGTGGGGTGCGCTGTTCTTCGTGTTCCTGTCCTTCGCCGCCCTGTCCACCATCATCGCGGTGTTTGAGAACATCATTTCCTTCGGCATGGACAAGTGGGGCTGGAGCCGTAAGAAGGCCGTGCTCATCAACACCGTGGCCATTCTGGTGCTGTCCATGCCCTGTGTGCTGGGCTTCAACGTGTGGAGCTCCGTGCAGCCCCTCGGCGCGGGCACGTCCATCATGGATCTGGAGGATTTCCTCATCAGCGACAACCTCCTGCCGCTGGGCTCTCTGGTGTACCTGCTGTTCTGCGTGTCCAAAAAGGGCTGGGGCTGGGATAACTTCATTGCCGAAGCCAACGCGGGCGAGGGCGTGAAGTTCCCCCGGAGCGTCCGCGGGTACGTCACGTGGGTGCTGCCCTTCATCATGGTGCTCATCTTCATCGTGGGCTACTGGAACCGGTTCTTCGCGTAAGTGAATAGGTAAAAAGCTCCCGCGGCATACGCCGCGGGAGCTTTTTCGCGTCTTTGGGTAGTTTACTGCGCCGGAGTACTGACTGCGCGGATCTTGCCGTTGGCGGAGCTGTCGGTGTAGAGCAGGAGGGTGGTGGAGTAGATGCGGGCGTCGGTCAGGCTGGAGAACCAGCTGCCGGCCTGCGGGTTGTAGCAGATCACCCCGTCGGCCACCTCGTAGGTCTTGTTGTTGACCCGGACGTAGGTCACGCCGTTCATGGTGTAGAAGTCGGAGGAGTTGGCCTTGCCGATGGAGCTGAGCATGGACTGGACCACGGCGAACTCGCTGCCATCCTGATTGATGAGGGCGATGGTGCCGAAGCCGCTGGGGACCACGATGTTGTTGAGGGTGTCATAGGTCTTGACGCCGCTGTTGTTGATGAACTTGAGCTGGTAGATGGTTCTGGTCATCATGTTGCCGTCGTCATCCAGATAGTAGCCGTTCTCGTCCACCTTATAGCCGTAGGCGTCGTAGTAGGTGACTTCCTCGCCCTCCTTCACCTCGGTGTAAGGCTCCTTGCCCTTGCCGGAGATGTGGGAGGTAGCTTCGATCCAGCCGTAGTCGTCGGCGGAGATCAAATCGCCGGTGAAGTTGTTCAGGATAATGATGTCCACGCGGCCGGAGGCGTCCTTGTGATAGCCGCTGATGGAGGCGGCGGGGACGGTGGCGGGCAGGGAGCTGAGGGCGACTTCCTTGATGACGGCCTCGCCGTTGATGTAGCCGCGGTCGAAGATCTTCACGCTGTCGCTGACGAACAGGCTGCCCAGCCGCATGGAGGACTTCTCGAAGCTCCCGGCGGCGTAGCTCAGGTTCAGGGGATTCAGGGCCATCACGCCGCGGGTATAGGAGGAGACGGTCACCAGCTGACCGGCGTACTTCTCGGCGTTTTCAGCGTCCACCTTCAGCGTCACGTTGGTGCCGATGAGCTTGATGGTGTCGCCGCTGACCACGCCCATGGCGTTGCCGGTGATGTTGGTGCCGGTGCCCCAGATGCCGCCGCCCCAGACGTTTCCGGCCACGGCTCCGGCCACCTGGCCGTCAGCGGTGAACAGCAGGGTGAAGCTCTGGCCCAGCTTGTACTGCGCGATGGAGTCCATGGCGTTGGCCATGACCGTGAAGGTGTTGCCGCCGCAGGCGGTGATAGTGGCGGGGGCGCTGGGGGAGGGCGCAGCGTTCTCATACACGCAGGACAGCCGCACGTCGCAGAGGTTGATGACCTTGGAGATGGGATCGTAGGTGGCCACGTCGTAGGGCTTGACCTCGCTCATGGAGATGGTGCTGCCGTTCTTGCGGATGGTGTAGCCCAGTTCGTTCCCGGTGAGGGGATAGAAGTCGGCGGCGCTGGGGGAGGTGCTGACGATCACATAGCCGCTCTCGGTGCTGGCCACGTTGCGGAACAGGCCGTCGACCTTGCCGTCCTTCAGGTAAATGGTGACCACGTCGCCCGCCTTCATATTAGGAGTCTGCTCTTCATAGGTGCTGGTCTCGCCGGTAGTGCCGACATAAACCTTTGTTCCGGCGGGAATGGTGTACCGAGTCCCGGCGGTGGTGTGCAGGTAGCTGGCCTGCGGCGCGCGGGAGAGGGTGACGGTGACGCAGTTGGAGCTGTCCACCAGCAGGGTGACGAAGTGGCCGCTCTTGTCCAGCAGGGCGTCGCCCCGCTGGCCCACGAGGCTGTTGTCCAGCACGCCCGCGGGGCGGTAGAAGCCGCCGTCGGAGGTGGTGACCCAGCTGCTCTGGCCGTTGACGGTGCTGTTGGTGGACAGCACGATAACGTCGTCCACCAGCGTGCCCAGATTGGCGGCGTAAGCCTTATCGCCGCCCTTGGGGGTGATGGCCAGCATCCGGGTGAAGAGCCGCGCGGCCTGTCCCCGGGTGATGGCGGCGGAGTTGGTGACGATGTTCAGTCCCTCGTCCAGCCCCAGCTCGGAGGCGGTGCGGATGGCGCCGTAGGGCCAGGAGCTGGCGGCCTCGGAGGCGTAGCCCAGGATACGCAGGATGAGGGTGACGGCCTCCTGATAGGAGATGTTGCGGTTGGGCTCGAACTTGCCGTTGCCCACGCCGGTCATGAGCCGGGCGTTGCTGGACTCATCCACCACCAGCGTGGCGGCCAGATTCACGTAGCCCCGGCCCCAGTGGGTGCCGGGCACGTCGGTGAAGATGGTGCGGTTCATCTGGGCCTTGGCCTGATCGCCCTTGCCCATGATCTCGATGGCCATCTTGCAGAAGGCCACCCGGGTCAGCGCTTCGCCGGGCATGAAGTCGCCGTTTTCGTTGCCGCTGACCACGCCGAGGGCGGCCAGCGTATCCGCCGCCCGGGACTCCTCGGGGTCGGCGACGTCGGGGAAGTAGCCCGCCTGCACCGGCGCGGCGGACAGGGCGAACACAGTGGCTGCCGCCAGCACCAATGCAAAAATTCGTTTGAGTTTCGTCATTTGCAGTTGATCTCCTCTCTTATTCTGCCCGCAGGGCTTCCACCGGCTGGAGGCCGGAGGCCTTGACCGCGGGATAAAGGCCGAACAAAATACCCAGCACCACGGAGAACGCGAAGGCGCCGATGGTGATGCCGGCGCTGGGCCACAGGATCATGCCCTCCAGCAGGAACTTTCCGGCGATGAGGGAGCCCATGTATCCCAGTATGATGCCGATGATGCCGCCGATGCCGCAGATGACGGCGGCCTCGATCAGGAACTGGACGATGATGCTCTTGCGTTCCGCGCCGATGGCCTTACGGATGCCGATCTCACGGGTGCGCTCGGTGACGGTGACCAGCATGATATTCATGATGCCGATGCCGCCCACCAGCAGGGAGATGGCGGCGATGCCGCCCAGCACCATGGCCTGCATGGCGTTCTGGTTCTTCAGGTCGTCGGCGCTGGCG
>CAKUKL010000061.1 GCA_934662925.1 uncultured Oscillospiraceae bacterium
CCTCAGCGCCGATCTGCTGACCGATCAGTTTGTGACGGGCAAGGACGGCAAGAAGTACATGGGTGAGACCTCCCGCCGCCTGACCGGCGACGTGACCTTCACTGTCGGCGGCACGGACCTTGCTGGCTACGACGTGAACGGCGACGGCGTGTTCAACATGGCCGACGTGCAGTACCTGCTGGACGGCGTGAACGGCGTGGAAACCCTCCCCGCCAGCGCCTCCACCCGCTGGGATCTGAACCGCGACGGCGTTCTGGACACCGCTGACGTGCAGATCCTGTACGAGCTGGTCCTCGACAGCGCCTCCACCGGCGTCACCGTTCCCGCCAACGGCTCCGTTGAGGTCAGCGTGTCCGTCGTTCTGTCCGACGAGGACAAGGCCTACATGGACGCCAACTATGAAAACGGCATCTACGTGGACGGCTTCGTCCGCTGCTTCCCCCACAACACCGACGAAGCGGTTGCCCTGAGCCTGCCCTTCATGGGCTTCTACGGCGACTGGAGCGACGCCCCCGTGTTCGACGACACCTGGTACTATAAGGACGACCTGACGGTCTACAACCGCTACTGGAACGTCATCTTCACCAACTTCGGCACCGGTAACTACTACCTCGGCATGCACCCCTACATCTCCGATGCCAAGTACGATGAATCCAATAACGTCCTCTCCCCGGACGGCGACGGCTACAACGACTACATCGACGAGATGTACCTCTCCCTGATGCGCAGCGCCAGGAAGATCACCTTCACCTGGGAGGACGCCAAAACCGGCGACGTCTACGACACCAAGACCGCCGAATACGTCCGCAAGAGCTACTACATCAGCGCCTACGGCCTCAACATCCCCATGATCGTCACCAGCGAGATCGGCAAGTTCTATGACCTCACCGATGACAACGGCGATCCCCTGCCGACGGCACCAAGCTGAATCTCCGTATCGATGCCTACCTCGACGACGGCGACGACAAGGTGGACGAGAGCATCAGCATCCCCGTCATGGTGGATACCGAAGCGCCGGAGCTCGACACCGAACATATCTACTACGGCTACAACGAGTACGCGGATACCCGCCGCATTGAGTTCTACGTCTCCGACAACTACAAGATTGCCGCGGTCTGCACCATGACCATGGCCGATCAGGTCATCGACCGCGTGGAGGTCGACTCCAAGCCCGGCGAGAAGGCTCTGGTCTCCTTCGACGTCAGCGACTACGGCGGACACGAGACCATTTACGAGATCAGCTTCGGCGGCAAGGAGAACTTCAGCTACGACAAGTTCTACGGCTACCGCCAGTTCTCCGTGGTCCCCATGGCCAACAACTACCTCTACGCCACGTCCGAGCTCAACGGCTGGTACAGCTTCGAGACCGCGGACGACATGGTCCAGCACACCTCCATCTATGACGAGACCGCCATCCACGCCGCCGAGTACATTGACGGCTACGTCATCGCCGTGGACGCGGACAGCAACATCGTCGCCATGAAGATGGGCGACTGGACCCAGCGCACCATCCTCGGCAAGCTGGAGATCAACGGTGAGGTCTATCAGGCGCTGGATATGGTCTTTGACTACACCACCAACACCCTCTACTGCCTCACCGACGAGCTGGAGACCAACGACGGCGGCTGGCTGGTGAAGATCAACTACCTCACCGGCGCGGTGGAGCCTGTTGCCATTGTCACCGGCCTGTCCAAGGACAGCTACGGCGACAGCTCTCAGGCCCTGACCCTCGCCATCGACAACGAGGGCGTGATGTACACCATCGACTACTTCTCCTATGACCTGTGCACCATCAATAAGGAAACCGCCGAGGTCACCGTCATCGGCAACACCGGCTACAAGCCCCAGTACCGCCAGTCCATGACCGTCGATCACGAGACCGACACCCTCTACTGGGCGGCCTATCAGGGCTACATGTACGACAGCAATTTCTACAGCGTGGACAAGACCACCGGCAAGCTGACCCACCTGGCCGACACCGAGTACAATGGTGCCATGGCGGCCCTGTTCAAACCCTATGACTCCGGCAAGGACATCATCCCCGATGAGGCGGAGATCACCGGCCTGTGGCTCAGCGAGACCGACCTGCACCTGGCCCGGGGCAACTCCGTGGAGCTGACGGCCCGCATCCTGCCCTACTACGCCCCCGCGGCGGAGATCACCTGGACCTCCAGCAATGACAGCGTCGCCACCGTGGTGGACGGCACGGTCAAGGCTATGGACGAGGGTAACGCGGTCATCACCGCCCATTGCGGCGATGTCACTGCCGAGTGCACTGTCACCGTCACCTCCTATGCTGGCGAGATGGTCTACTTCGACAACTGGGGCACCATGAAGTGGATGAAGACCGACGTTTCCGACGTCTCCCAGGTCACCACCTTTGAGAACGGCCTGGAATCTCCGGCGGGCCTCTTCCTTTCCGGTACCTATGCCCACGGGAACTACTACGCCGTGGACGCCGCGAACCTGATTTATAAGATGGACGCTGACACCATGAGCGGCTACTCCATTGGCTCCGGCTCCCAGATCACCGCTCTGGCCTACAGCTACAAGGACAACTTCTACTACGGCGTTGAGATGGTGAGCGAGGGGATGAACTATCTGTACTATCTCATCCGCCTGAACCCCTCCACCGGCGAGACGAAGCGCATTGTCCAGCTGGATGACTTTACCTTCGGCGGCACCGTCGGCGGCCTTGCCATCGACTATGACGGCTACCTCTACTACAACGGCAGTGTTTACACGAACGGCGGCCGATCCGTGGAAAACCGTCTCTCCCGCTTCCGCATCGACGAGAACGATCAGGTCGCTGACCTGACCTACGGCATTCTCCCCGAGGATGCATACTACATGAACTTCGGTTCCATGACCTGGTCGGAGGAAAACCACGGCATCTTCACCGTCGATAACCTTGGCAGTCTCTACTTTATCGATCCCTCGGATCTTAGCAGCCTGAGCCTGGTCAATGTGGGCACCATGCCCGTCGGGGAGGACGGCATGTGCTGGTATCTGGGTCTTGCCATGATCCCCGCCGATGAGCCGGAACTGGCGAAGATTGAAGCAACGAGCATTAACCTGAAGAGCAGCTACTCCCTTATCGAGGGTTCCAGCATCTCCCTGAACCTGGAGGTTCAGCCCTGGAACGCCACCGTTCTTCCCGATTTCCAGGTGGAGAATTCCAGCGTCATCAGCATCGATGACAACGGCGTGATTACCGGCCTCAAGGCTGGCGAATCCCGCGTCGCGGTCTACGTTGAGGGCATGGATCTTCTGACCACGACCGTCAAGGTCAAAAAGAGCGCCGGTACGCTCTATGCCTTCTTGAACTCCGACTTCAACGGCGGGTCGGATGTGTGGGTCTCCTTCACTGACACGGACATTGCCAATAGCTTGGCGCTCCTCAATGCCTCGGACGGCATGGGCGTGGGCTTCTGGTACAATGACTGCCTCTATGGCACCATGCAGCGGGAAGAGGATGACTTCACCGATTACCTTGTCCGTCTCAATCTGACCGACTTCTCCGTCGAGCGGCTCGCAGTCAATGAGCACAACTACGTGGGCATGGCCATGGATTACAACACCGGCGTTGTCTACGCCCTGGCCCACGGTGGCATGGACTACGGTACCCTGTACCAGATCGACCTCACCACCGGCGCGCAGATCAAGGTGGGCGACAGCGGCATCGAGATGGCCGCCATGACCGTGGACACCAATGGCCGCATCTGGGCCATCGGCATGGACGCCAACCTGTACGAGGTCAACAAGGACACCGCCGTGGCCCGCAAGGTCGGCCACACTGGCGCGGAGCCCTCCAACTACGGCCAGGCTATGGCCTGTGACTGGAACACCGGCAACATCTACTGGAACCAGATCGACAGCGACACCGTGAACTCCTTCCGTCTGGTGGACACCGACACCGGCAACACCACCAGCCTGGGCGTTATCGGCCAGACCGGCGCGCAGATCCGCAGCCTGTTCACCATCCCCCAGAGCCAGCCCGTGACCCCCGCCACTCTGGAGCCCACCGCGGTCACCCTCAATGAGCGGATGTCCGTGGCCGTGGGCAAGAGCACGCAGCTGACCGGCCATGTCCTGCCCGTGAGCGCTACCGCTTATGTGGATCAGAGCCTCACCTGGACTTCCAGCAACCCCGAGGTTGCCACGGTCGATGAGAACGGCGTGGTCACCGGTCTGACCGTCGGCCAGGCCACCATCACCGCCACCGCCGCCAACGGCGTCAAGGCCGAGTGCATCTTCCGCGTGACGGAGACCGACCGCAAGTTCTACGCCTACAACGAGACCAACCACAGCTGGATCAGCTTATATGCCGACGACGTCCAGAATCCCACCGTGGAGCGCGTCGACGCCGACGATGAGAAGGCCATCGTGGCTGCCGCCGCCATCGGTAAGGACAAGATCGTGGCCTTCGACGCGGACGGCCGCTACTACAGCATTGACCCCGAGACCTTTGCGCGGACTTTGATCTCCGACGGCTTCTACGGCAAGACCTATCCGTATACCACGAGCGGCGGTATTTTTGGATCGCAGACCTATGACATGTCCTATACTGTGATCGACATCTCCTATGACTCCATGGCGAATCGACTCTACGCCGCCCTTTACCTCGAGTGCCCTGACATGTTCTTGGCAACAGAAACCCAGATCGTAGAGCTTGATCTGGAAACGGGCAATGTGGATGCGATCCTTTATGAGGCTGGTGATAACGATACTCCCGCCAACCTGATGGTGTACCGCGGCAGAGCCTACTATGTCAACGGAGTGCAGGTTGGTATCCTCACGACCATCAACCTCCACGAGGGCTACAAAGTCGGCGAGATTTACAAGTACGAGCTGACTGAGAACTACTGGTCCTCCTATAAACAGGCCCGTGGTATGGTCTATGATGAGTACACCGACACCTGCTACGCCATCCGCAACAACATCGGCTATGATAATGATGCTGTCCAGTCCAACTTCGTGAAGCTCGACCTCAACACGGCCAAACCCGATGGCCAAGGCGAGATCAGTAACGGCATCAAGGTGACGAGCCTCTTCATCCGCTGATGTGACTTCCCCCGGATCTCCGGCGTGACCGCCGCGGATCCCCCGCCCGCGCTCCGGCGCGGAGAGAGCACGAAAAAAGCGCCCCCCGAGTTCATCGGGGGGCGCTTTTCGCGTCAGGGAGGCGATTCAGATCGCCGCCAGCGGCGCTGAAAAAGCCGCCCGGCTGTTCGCCGGACGGCTTTCGTTTGCTCCGCGGACGTCCGGTCAGTCCAGCCGGGCGGTGTGGTCGATGGGCAGGGAGATCACGGTGGCCTGAGCGGAGGAGCGCAGGCCGTGGACCCGGTCAATGGCCTCCATAATGGCCGCCTGCTCCCGGTTGTGGGCCACGATGGCGAGGATCTCCTTTTCCGACTGGAGGGTGATGCCCACAAACTTCTCCACCTCCCCCGCGCCGGTCCAGCGGGCGCGGATGACCGTACCGCCCTTCGCCCCGGCGGAGCGGGCGGTGTCCATCACCGCGTCGGTATAACCCTGATTGACTGCCACAAGGATCAGGCTGTGATGATTGCCCGCCTCCATAAACATTTCCCCCTTTTCCGGTTCCATTTCCTCCAGCCGGGACAGGCCCACCGCCAGAATGGCGGTCATCCCCGAGACGTTCAGGGTAAAGGCTATGCCCGGGGCCCCCAGCTTGGAGCGGTCGTCGTCCTTCAGATAATACATGAGCTGCCGCATGGTGTCCCTCGGCCCCACGCTCAGGACGATGTCCCGCTCGGTGGTGCCGAAGCCCAGCGTATCCAGCACATGGGAGGCGGCAGTCCCCCGGCCGGCGGCCTGACTGTGGTGGATCACCTTATAATTTTTGTAATGGGCCATCAGGCCGGTGCCCTTGCCCCGTTCCACGATGGACACCATGAGCTGCATCGGGCTTACGTTCGTCATACCGTCACACCTCCCAATAGATCACGCCGTCCTCCAGCTGGGCCACTTCCTCCCGGACGGCCTGCGCCAAAGCCCGGGCGGCGGCATCGGCCCGCAGCTTTCCGTACAGGCCCAGCAGCTGGATGGTGCACAGCGGCGTCATGGCCACCAGCGCCACGATGCCGAAGGCGTCGGTGAGCACGTCGCCCCCCAGCGCCTCGCAGGCGCCCATGGCCAGCGGCAGCAGGAACGTGGTGGTCATGGGTCCGGAGGCCACGCCGCCGGAGTCGAAGGCCACGCCGGTGAACATCTGGGGCACGAAAAAGGTCATGATCAGCGCCACGGCGTACCCCGGCACTAAAAACCACATGATGGAGATCCCCGTGAGGATGCGCACCATGGCAAGGCCCACGGACAGGGCGATGCCCACGGACAGGGACAGGTTGATGGCCCGCTGGGTGATGGAGCCGTTGGAGATCTCCTCCACCTGATGGGCCAGCACCCGCACCGCGGGCTCCGCCCGGACGATGAAGTAGCCCACCAGCGCCCCGATGGGCACCAGCATCCACTTGAGCCGCCCGGCGGCGATGGTGGCGCCGATGGTGGCGCCCGCGGGCATGAAGCCCACGTTCACGCCCACAAGGAACAGCACCAGCCCCACATATGTATAGACAAGGCCCACCGCCATACGGCCCAGCTGGTGCCGCTGGAACCGGCGGCACAGGAGCTGGAACAGGCCGAAGAGCACCACGATGGGCAGCAGGGCCACCGCCACCTCGCCCACGTAGACGGGCAGCTCCTCCACGAACACCTGGGCGGCGTCCCGGGTGGTGGCCACGTCGGGGATGGACACCGGGGTGTAGGCCGCATCCAGATCGGGCATGACGATGCCCAGGATCATCACCGCCAGAATGGGGCCGATGGAGCACAGCGAGATGAGGCCGAAGGAGTCGCTGCTGGAGTTTTTATCGCTTCGGATGGCCGCCATGCCGATACCGAGGGCCATGATAAAAGGCACGGTGATGGGGCCGGTGGTGACGCCGCCGGAGTCAAAGGCGGCGGGCACGAAGCTGTCCGGCACAAAAATGGACAGGATGAACACGATGGCGTAGAAAAACACCAGCGTGTACGACAGTGGGATGTTCAGCAGCATGCGCACCTGCGCCACTACCAGAAAGAATCCCACCCCCAGCGCCACCGCCAGAATGAGGGTCAGATTGGGGACGGTGGGCAGCTGCTCGGCCAGCACCTGAAGATCCGGCTCTGCCACCGTCACCACCACGCCCAGCACAAAGCACACCAGAATGGGCAGGCCGATGCGCTTGGCCTTGCTGATCTCCACGCCGATGCCGTCTCCCATGGGGATCATGGACATATCCACCCCGAGGGTGAAAAAGCCCATGCCCAGCACCAGCAGCAGCGCCCCGAACAGGAACAGCACCATGGTGCCCGGCGTCAGCGGCGCGATGGTGACGCTGATGACCAGCACGATGGCCGTGATAGGCAGCACCGACGCCAACGATTCGTTGATTTTTTCCACAAGCAGTTTGTTATGCCGCAATAGAGGACCTCCTTCCGGATGGGCGGCGGGACAGGCTTTGCCGCCCTTTTACCATTTTCTTTCTGTTCCTATCATACCGTATTTTTGTTTTCCCAGCAACAAAAAGTTGCAAAATCTTGACAAAAGGAAAGGGTTGAACAACCTCGCGGCGCTTTGCCGCCCCAGCGGCGAAAGAGATAAAATCCGTTTTCCGCCGGAAAAGGCCCGGCATTTTTCGACGTTTTAAAAAAGGCCCGGCGGGCAGGGTCGTCCTTCCTGTCCGCCGGGCCTCTCTGCCC
>CAKUKL010000062.1 GCA_934662925.1 uncultured Oscillospiraceae bacterium
GAGGGCGGCCTTGGTGCAGGCGGTGTTGGGAGTTATGGCCGGAAGACCCCTGACCCGGATCAACTCGTCCAGCTGCTCCGGCGAATAGTTGAGCAGCAGCAGCTTGCCAATGCCGGTGGCGTGGAGCGGGGCGCGCTTGCCCACCGTCTGCATGATGCGCAGCATACTATGGGGGCCGTCCACCACGTCGGTGTAGACCAGCTCCATATTTTCCTCCACGGCCAGACAGCAGGACTCCTGACACCGGCGGGACAGCTCCACCAGATAGGGGTGGGCCAGCTGCCGCAGGCTGAACTGGGAGGTGACCACGCTGCCGATCTGGGCGAATTTCAGGGAGAGGGAGTAGCGCAGGGTATCCGGGTCCTGATTGACGTAGCCATAGACCAGCAGGGTGTTGACCATGCGCAGGGCGGTGCTGGCGGGCAGATCCGTCCGCAGGGCGATGTCCTGTAGGCGCATGGGAGTGCCCTCCCGGGCCATGACCTCAATGATCTGGATGGCCTTTTCCACCGATTGGTTGACTTTTGAGAGCTTAGCCGGCATGGTATCGGTTCCTCCTGTCCGCTGATGATAAAAGCATTATATCACAGGAAACGGGATTGCAAAAGGTAAAATTGCAAATAATGAAATCCATTGCCAAAATTGGACGAATGGTAAAAAAACGATGCCGGAGCGGCCAAAGATTTGGCCATTCCGACGTCGTTTTGAAATGTGATTTTAATATGCCTGATCGAACCGCTTATTTCCGCCCCGGGCGGCATGGATGATGAGGCCCACCGCGAGACCGGCCAGCGCCGGGCAGACCCACCCGAGCCCCTGCTTGCTGAAGGGCAGAATCTTGTACACCGCGGCCACCAGACCGTCGCAGTGCAGGACAGCCCGGGCCCCGTCGGGCAGGGAGTGGAGCAGATCCACCGCTGCGGCGGGCAGGGTAAAGGCGGTGACACTGACGAACACAGCCCGGTCATAGCGGAAGCTCCGGCCCAGAAGGCCCATCAAGCTCAGGGTGATGGCCAGCGGATACAGGAAGGTGAGCACCGGAACAGAGTAGGAGATGATGGTGGTCAGGCCGAGGTTGGCGATGAGGAAGGCCACACCGCTGAAGATGGCCGCCCACGTTTTGTAGCCGGGGCCGTGGGGGAACATGGCGACGAAGGTCTCGCTACAGCTGGTGACAAGGCCGATGGAGGTCTTGAGACAGGCCAGCACCGCCGCGGCGGCGAAGATGAGCATGCCCGCCGTGCCGTAATAGTGCCGGGCCACGGCGGCCAGCACCTGTCCGCCGTTTTCAAACTGCTCCAGCACGGTGCGGCTCTGGGCGCCCACCACGACGGTGGCCACATAGACCACGGCCATCACAAGGCAGCTGAAAATGCCGGCCAGCGCCGTCCCCTTTGCCACGTCGGAGGGGTCCTCGATGCCGAAGCCCCGGATGACGTTGATGACCACGATGCCGAAGGCAAGGCTGGCCAGCGCGTCCATGGTGCCGTAGCCGTCCTGAAGGCCCTGGAAGAAAGCGCCGGAGCCAACATAGGCGGCGGCAGGCTCCACCGCAGCGGTGGAGCCCATGGGCCGGACCAGCGCGGTGATGATAATGATGCCGAAGACCACCAGAAACACCGGCGTGAGGATCTTGCCCACGGACAGCAGGATCTGCCCCGGACGGAGGGAGACCAGCAGCACGATGATGAAGAAGATCAGCGAGAAGATGGGCAGGGCCAGCCGGTTGTCCGCGCTGCCCAGCAGCGGCTCCACGCCCATGGTGAAGGGGACGGTGGCGCAGCGGGGGATGGCGAAGAAGGGGCCGATGGTGAGATAGAGGGCGCAGGTGAAGAAATAGCTGTAGCCCTTGCCCACTTTACAGCTCAGGTCCTGTAAGCCGTTGCTCCGGCTCATGCCGATGGAGGCCACGCCCAGCAGCGGCATGCCCACGCCGATGATCAGGAAGCCCGCAGCGGCGCTCCACAGGTTCCGTCCGGCCAGCTGGCCGATGTAGGCCGGGAAGATCAGGTTCCCCGCGCCGAAGAACATGCCGAAGAGCATGATGGAAACAAACAGGGTCTCGCGGAAGTTCATGGATCGCTTCATAGCTGCTTCATCCCCTCATTGCATTCCTGCGTTAATGCAGTAAATCAGGAAAAGTATAACAGTAAAATCACAAATTGTCAACGGGGAAAACGTTTTATTGCACTGAGTGAAATAACGGGAGATCCGCGGCGCTCCGGCAGGCGGAGAAAACGAGTTGGGCAGCGTACCGGATTTCCGCAAAAAAGACTTTGCAGAACGCCCGGAACGGGTATATGATAAACAGAAACACTTTATCAACTGATGATAGAAACGGAAAGGGGGCTGTGCCATGCTGGATGCGCTGCTGCGCAGATTTGTCCCGGACTGGCAGAACACCGGAGACCCCGCGGTGCGGGAGCGGTACGGTACGCTGTCCGGTATCGTCGGCATTATATTGAACCTGCTGCTGTTCGGGGGCAAGCTGCTGGCCGGCATTCTCACCGGGGCTATCTCCATCACTGCCGACGCCTTCAACAACCTGTCCGACGCGGGCTCGTCGGTGGTGACGCTGGCGGGCTTCCGGCTGGCGGGGCAGGCGGCGGACGCCGACCATCCCTTCGGCCACGGGCGGATGGAGTATCTGGCGGGGCTGACGGTGTCCGTTTTTATCCTCGTGGTGGGGGTGGAGCTGGGCAAAAGCTCGGTGGAGAAGATCATCCACCCGGCGGAGACGGAGCTGACTGTCCTGACGGCGGTCATCCTGCTGTGCGCTGTGGCGGTGAAGCTGTGGATGGCGTGGTTCAACGGAGCGCTGTCCCGCCGCATCCGGTCGGACGCGCTGGCGGCCACCGCCGCCGACTCCCGGTCCGACGCCGTAGCCACCGGCGTGGTGCTGCTGGGGCTGACCGTCACCCGGGTGACGGGCTGGCAGATGGACGGCTGGCTGGGCCTGCTGGTGGCGGTGTTCATCGTCAAGACCGGCGTTTCCGCTGCCAAGGATACTCTTGATCCCCTGCTGGGCAAGGCCCCGGACCCGGAGACGGTGAAGGCCATCGAGGACGCCATTCTCAGCCACCCGCAGGTGGTGGGCGTCCACGACCTCGTCATCCACGACTACGGCCCCGGGCGGCGGATGATGAGCGTCCACGCCGAGGTGCCCGCGGACGCGGATCTAATGGAGATCCACGACGTCATCGACCAGATCGAGCGGGAGCTGCACCGGGATTTCCGCATGGACGCGGTCATCCACATGGACCCCATCCAGATCGGCAACCCGGAGGTGGACCGCCTGCGGGCGCTGACCGCCCGTCTGGCGGCGGACATCGACCCGGACATCACCATCCACGACTTCCGCATCACCGCCGGACCGCTGCACACCAACCTCATTTTCGACGTCGTGGTGCCGTACACCGTGAAGCTCAGCGGCGACGAGGTGAAGCGCCAACTCAGCCAGAAGATACGGGAGGTGGATGAGACCTATACCGCGGTCATCGACGTGGATCGCAGCTACGTTCTGTAAAATTAGGTGCTGAAAATACGGAATGGAGTGAAAAGGAACGCCGTTCCGGTATCTTGGGCGGTATGAGAATGTTAGAAAACCTCGTAGAGTTTCGCCGCCGCAGCGGCGAAAGAAGTAAAATTTGTTTTCTGCCACGACATGTGCGTGGCAGAAAACACTTCTCGCCCCGCAAACGTGCGCAATGGGCGCTTGTGCGTCCATTGCGTGCGATGCAGCGGGGTGCAGCTTGTCCATCGTAAAAGGCAAAGCCTTTTACGATGGGTTACGCCGCCCCGGTATCCGGGGCGGCGTTTTTTGTTTATACTTCGTCTATACAAAACCGGCGGATTGCGGTATAATGTCACTATTGACGAAGCAGAACCCGGGGCTTTTTCCCGGAACATGGATAAGAGGTGCTGAACATGTCCCGAAAAGTACTGATCGTGGAAGATGACAAGAATATTGCCGACCTGCTGCGCATCTATCTGGAAAAGGAGCAGATGGAGTGCGAGATCGCCGGGGACGGACTGGCGGGGCTGGAGAAATTCCACCAGTTCCAGCCGGATCTGGTGATGCTGGACATCATGCTGCCCGGCATGGACGGCTGGGCCGTCTGCAAGAAGATCCGGGAGACCAGCAAGACCCCCATCATCATGCTCACCGCCAAGGGCGAGCTGGAGGACAAGGTGTCCGGCCTTGAGATGGGGGCGGACGACTACATCACCAAGCCTTTCGAGATGAAGGAGGTGCTGGCCCGGGTCCACGCCGTCCTGCGCCGCATGGGAGAGGAGGGGCAGAGCACGGAGAAAAAGCTGTCCTTCGACAAGCTGGTCATCAATCTGGACTCCTACGAGCTGCTGGTGGACGGCAAGCGGGTGGACACGCCGCCCAAGGAGCTGGAGCTGCTGTATCATCTGGCCTCCGCCCCCAACCGGGTGTTCACCCGGAACCAGCTGCTGGACGAGGTGTGGGGCTTCGACTACTTCGGCGACAGCCGGACGGTGGACGTCCACATCAAGCGCCTGCGGGAGAAGCTGGAGGGCGTCAGCGACCAGTGGAGCCTGAAAACCGTCTGGGGCGTGGGCTATAAGTTCGAGGTGGTCAGCCAGTGAAGACCATGTACGGCCGGCAGTTCGCCACCATGGCGGGCATGGTGCTGCTGTCCTTTCTGATGCTGGGCGGCTCCTTCGCCACCCTCAGCTACCAGTACACCATCCGGGAGAAAAAGGACACCATGAAGCGCAACGCGGGCTACGTGGCCACCTTTACCTCCGGCTACATTGAAAATTCCGACCTGAAGGGCCTCGCGTGGCAGGAGCGGGAGTTCCAGAGCTACCTTGCCAACGTGGCCCTGCTGACGGACAGCCACGTCATGGTGGCCACCGCCGAGGGCGTGGTGGTGTTCGCCACCAACGGCGCAGAGGAGCTGACGGACATCGAGTCAACCGCCCTGCCGGGGACGCTGGTGTCCGCCGTCACCGGCGGGAACTTCGCCGGGGCCACCACGCTGGGCGGCCTGTATGAAAAGCCCCGGTATCTAGTGGGACTGCCCATCACCAGCCAGAATATTTTGCAGGGGCTGGTGCTGGTGTCCTGCGATGCGGCGGAGATCAGCGGCATGTGGAAGGATCTGGCCGGGATCTTCCTCGTGACAGCGGGGGCGGTCATTCTCATCGCCGCCATCATCAGCTCCGTCACCAGCCTGCGCCAGTCCAAGCCCATCAAGGAGATCGCCGCCGCCGCCCGGCAGTTCGGCCACGGCGAACTGGACGTCCGGGTGGACGTGGGGAACCGAAAGGACGAGGTGGGAGAACTGGCCGAGGCCTTCAACGCCATGGCGGACTCCCTGTCCAAGAGCGAACAGCGGCGCAGCGAGTTTATCGCCAATGTCTCCCACGAGCTGAAAACCCCCATGACCACCATCGCGGGCTTTGCCGACGGCATTCTAGACGGCACCATCCCCCCGGAAAAGGAGCGGGAGTACCTCCAGATCATCTCCTCCGAGACCCGGCGGCTGTCCCGGCTGGTGCGGTCCATGCTGGACCTGTCCCGGCTCCAGTCCGACGAGCGGGCGGCCCAGCAGCAGTTCGACATCAGCGAGACGCTGGTGCGGACGCTGGTCAGTCTGGAGAGCAAGGTCAACGCCAAATCCCTCGAGGTGTCCACCGAGCTGCCCGAGGAGCCAGTGCCAGTCTGGGGCGATCAGGACGCCATCACGCAGGTGTGCTACAACCTGCTGGACAACGCCATCAAGTTCTCCAGGGAGGGCGGGACGCTGGGCATCTCCGTCACCACCAAGGGGACCAAGGCCAACATCACCATCAGCAACGAGGGCGACACCATTCCGCCGGAGGAGACAAGTCTCATCTTCGACCGGTTCCACAAGACGGATCACTCCCGCAGCGTGGACCGGGACGGCGTGGGTCTCGGCCTGTATATCGTCAAGACCATTCTCAACAGCCATAAGGAAAATATCACCTGCACCAGCGAGGACGGGGTGACGAAGTTCACGTTCACGCTGACTAGGGCGTGAGCTGCCCCGGCTGACAAGGGCATAAGCTATACGGGGCGCAGACCCCATGGAAAGGAGGCCCGCTCATGGACAATTATCTTGCCTACCGCTGGCCGGGCGGGCCGGTACCGGGCCCTGCGGGCGGGGCAGAGCCGCCCCGGCGGAAAAAGCCCCGGGTCCTGAAAAATATTCTGGTATGCCTGCTGCTCTTGGCCATCGTGGCCGGGCTGGCGGCGGGGGGCTGGTTCGGCGCGAAGTGTGCGCTGGATCGCTGGCTTGCGGACAGCGAGCCGGACGAGAGCTGGGAGGTCCCCACGGACGGCCCCGATGACACGGAGACGGCGCTGCCGGAGCCGCCCCGGGCCGAGGTGGGTCTGGGCGTGACGCTGGAGCTGGACAAGGTCCCCGCGCCGAAGCTCAGCGCCCAGGAGATCTATCGGCAGGTGCTGCCCTCCGTGGTGGGGGTAGCGGCAGAGCAGGCCGACGGCTCCGGCTACGGCATGGGCTCCGGCGTCATCATGCGGGAGGACGGCTACGTCCTCACCAACTACCACGTCATCAAGGGCGGCTCGGCGCTGTCCGTCATGCTGCTGGAGGACGGCTCCAACTACGATGCGGCGCTGGTGGGCTATGATGAGGAGCTGGACATCGCCGTGCTCAAGATCGAAGCGGAAGGGCTCACCGCCGCCCGCTTCGGGGATTCGGACGGCCTGTCCGTGGGCGACCTGGCCTACGCCATCGGCAACCCCATGGGCTACCTCTACGGCACCATGACCGACGGCATCATCTCCTCGCTGGCCCGGGAGGTGACGGTGGACGGCAAGACCATGACCCTCATCCAGACCTCCGCCGCCCTGAACTCCGGTAACTCCGGCGGCGCGCTGGTCAACGACAAGGGGCAGGTGGTGGGCATCACCGTGGCCAAGATCACCGGCGAGACCGACGGCGCGCTCATTGAAGGCCTGGGCCTTGCCATCCCCATTTCCGACGTGCGGCCCTTCATCAACCGCATTCTGGACACCGGCGAGAGCTGGCGGCCCACCATCGGCGTCACCTGCTACGCCGTGGAAGCGGACGGCATGGAGGGCATTATGATCGCCACGGTGGACCCCGGAACTCCGGCGGCGGAAGCGGGACTCAGCGTAAATGACATCATCGTTGTGGCCGAGGGCAAGACCGTCGGCTCCGTGTACGCCCTCAAGCGGGTGCTCAACGAGGTGGGCGTGGGCGGGATGCTCCACTGCACCGTCCTCCGGGACGGGGAGCAGGTGGAGCTTGCCTTCCGGCTCATCGACAGTGCCGACCTGAACGGATAAAAAACTGCCCGGAGAGGAGCGCTCCGGGCGGTTTTCGCGGAAAACAGTCAACAAAATCGACGGAAACGTTTACGAAACAGGAGGGACTGCAATGGACTGCGGGCAGATCATCGAGCTGCTGGCCCGGGCGGAGGGCTGGCTGTCCGGCGAGGAGGTCAGCCGGGCGCTGGGCGTTACCCGGGCGGCGGTGTGGAAGGGCATCACCGCCCTCCGGGAGGAGGGCTGGGTCATCGACTCCGCTCCCCGGCAGGGGTACCGGCTGTCCGGGCCGCCGCCCATGCTGTCCGGGGCGTATATCTCCGGAAAGCTCCCGGCGGGGAGCCTGTTTGCCGGAAAGGTGGAGGCCCGGCGGCTGGTGGACTCCACCAACACCCAGCTCAAGGCCATGGCGGCGCAGGGCGCGCCGGAGGGGGC
>CAKUKL010000063.1 GCA_934662925.1 uncultured Oscillospiraceae bacterium
CTGCTGATCTGTTCCACGGCCATTTCCGTTGGTATGCTGGCGGAGGGACTGGAGCTGCATGTTACCATCGCGTCCTGTGTGATCGGCAGCTTTTTCGGAGGTCGGCTGACGTGCAAACGGTGGGGCTGCCGAGCGCTGCTGGCCGGGTTGTCTGCCGGGGCGGTCTTCTTTTTGCTGCTGCTGACGGTGAGCCTTGTGGGGTATGATACCACCGACATCGGCGGAGCTGGGATCGGCGTCGCGGCGGGGTGCCTGTGCGGGGGCGCGGCGGCCGGGCTGTTGGGACAGGGCAGAGGAGGCGGAAAGAAAAAGAAGCGCGGCCGCTGATGCTTTGGCTGAACATAAAAAACAGACGGCGCTGATGTTGGACGGTGGGAGGCACCGCGCGGAACAAGGCGGCGAAACGACGTGCGATTTGCGCAGTTCTGGCGTGAAAACGGTAAAAATGCGGATTTTACACGATTTTGAGGTCTGAAAGCGGCTTTGGCACAATATGTGGTAGTTTGGCCTGAGCCGGCGAGGTTCGGGCCAAATCTTTGTTGCGGGAGTTTACATAATATAATTTACATAAAACGGTGGCATAATAGACAAAAAACCGCGAAATCTCGTTTTTCACTTGCGCCGGGCCGAAAAGTGTTTTATATTATTTTTTACGCTCCACATTTTTCCGCCTGTTCATCGGGCATAGCTTGTCTGCGTGCTGCATATCATGCCTTGAGGTGATAGCGGTGTCACGGAGATCCGGAAAAGCTGCATCGGGCGGAAAAATATCGGACGGGCTGGTCGGAGCCGCCGTGCTGTTTGTGTGCTTCTGCGGGGCCGGGATCGTCGGCTGTCTGGCTGTGGCCGGAACGGGGGCCGACGGTGTTTCTTCTCTGAGCAGTTACCTGTCGGGCTACCTGTCGCTTGTCACCGCCGGGGATGCAGCCGCGCCGTCTGTGTGGTCTGCCGGATGGGAGCTGTGCCGCTGGCCGCTGCTGGCGTTTCTGCTGGGCTTTACCGCACTGGGCGCCGCTGCTCTGCCGGCGGTCTTTTGTATCCGCGGATTTTTGCTGGGTTATGCCGCTGCGGCCTTTGTTCGGGTGTTCGGGAGTCGGGGACTGCTGCTGGCGTTCGCTGTATTCGGTATGGCCGCGCTGGTCTCCGTGCCGGTGCTGTTCTGCGTCGGCTGCGCGTCCTTTCGCAGCTCGCTGGGGCTGGCTTCCGGTGTGCTGACGGAGCGCAGGGCGATTCAGTCGCCGCTGGATCGGCTGTTGGAGTTTGTCCCGTGCGGCGGTCTTCTGCTGCTGGCAGTGGTGCTTCAATGCTCACTGATGCCGCAGATATTAGCCGTTGTGTCCGGCTCTGTCGTTTCATAATTATTCTTTCACAGGAGAGGGGGCGTGAAGCCTTGGATCACATCCATGAGTACGAGAACTGGCTGAGAACGGAGAAAAAGGCTTCCGCCAACACCCTTTCTTCCTACCTTAGAGATGTGCGCCAGTTTGCCGGGTGGCTCAGCGGGGATGGCCTGACGCTGACTCAGGTCACGCAGGACGACGTAAGAAGTTACGCAAAGCACCTGCACAGCCGAGGCAAGTCCGACGCTACCATTGTCCGTTCCGTCGCGTCGCTGAAATCCTTCTATTCCTTTATGGTGGCCTGTCACGCCATGCCGTTCAACCCGGCCAAGGGGTATACCCCGTCCAAGGTGGAGCGGAAGCTGCCTAACATTCTCACCAGTAAGGAAGTGGACCTCTTTCTGGATCAGCCGGACGCGTCAGACGCCAAAGGCTGCCGGGATAAGGCTATGTTGGAGCTGCTGTACGCCACCGGCATCCGGGTCAGTGAGCTCATCGCGCTGGATGTGCAGGACGTGAATCTGACGGTGGGCTTCGTCCGGTGCGAGAGTCACGGGCGGGAGAGGATGGTGCCGCTCTACAAAACGGCCATCCGGGCGCTGGCGGCCTATATCAACGAGGTGCGTCCCCAGCTCCTGATACAGCCGGAAGAGACGGCGCTCTTCGTTAACCTCGGCGGGGAGCGGATGAGTCGTCAGGGCTTCTGGAAGATCGTCAAGTACTATCAGGAAAAGGCGGGCATCGAAAAGGACATCACGCCCCATACGCTAAGGCATTCCTTCGCGGCCCACCTTCTGGAAAACGGAGCGGATCTCAAATCCATTCAGGAAATGCTGGGTCATGCGGATATTTCCTCCACCCAGATCTATACGCAGCTCGTCAATCAGAAGCTGAAGGACGTGTACATCAAGGCCCATCCCCGGGCCTGAAACGGCAGACTGTTTTCAAGAACAGCCTGCCGTTTTTGCTTGCCTTCACATATAAAATATGGTACAATAATTTGATAACTGGGGGAGGGGTGCCGTGTGCTGATACTTGGGATCGACCCGGGCTACGCCATTGTGGGCTTCGGTCTGGTGGAGAGCCGCGGGGCGAAGCAGCGGCTGGTCAGCTGCGGAGCCATCAACACCCCGGCGGGACTGCCGCTGTCGGCCCGGCTGCTCCAGATCGCCTGCGATCTGGAGGCGCTGATCGGCCAATTCCACCCGGAAGCCATGGCCATTGAGGAGTTGTTCTTCAACCAGAACGTCACCACCGGCATCGGCGTGGCGCAGGCACGGGGCGTCATTCTCATGACGGCGGAAAAAATGGGGCTTCCCATTTATGAATACAATCCGTCTCAGGTCAAGCAGGCGGTGGTGGGCTACGGCAAGGCGGAAAAGCGGCAGGTCATGGATATGACCAAGCGCCTGCTGGGTCTGGCGTCCGTACCAAAGCCGGACGACGCGGCGGACGCAGTGGCCATCGCCCTTTGCCATGCCCGCTCTGCAACCTCGCTGTTGAACCGATAAATCGCAACCTGCGGAGGAATCTGATGTTTTACTATGTTCAGGGCACTGTCGCCCATATCGCGCCCTATCTGGCCGTCATCGACTGCGGCGGGGTGGGGTATGCCTGCCGTACCACAAACCACACGCTGGCCGCGCTGACGGTGGGCAAGACCGCCAAGCTGTATACCTATCTTCATGTGCGGGAAGAGGTCTTCGAGCTGTACGGCTTTGTCAGCGAGAGCGAACTCAACTGCTTCCAGATGCTCATCGGCGTGTCTGGCGTCGGCCCCAAGGCCGCGCTGGCCATTCTGTCCTCCAACAGCCCGGAGGGGCTGGCCATGGCCATCGTGTCGGAAAACGAGAAGGCTCTGACCTCCGCGCCGGGCATCGGGAAAAAGATTGCCCAGAGGATCATTCTGGAATTGAAGGATAAGCTGGCCAAGGGCCAGCTCACCGCCGTCGGCGGCGGGGGAGAGACCTTTGCCGGCGGCATCACCGTCATTCCGGAGAACAAGACCAGCGAGGCGTCCGCCGCGCTGGCGGTGCTGGGGTACAGCCAACAGGAGATCGCCGCGGCGTTGAAGGGCATCGATCTTGACGGTCTGGCGCTGGAGGAGATTATCCGTCAGGCGCTGAAAAAGATGGTAAAATGACGTTTTGTGTCGGACGCTGCGCGGCGTAGGACGCCGGTTTAAGAGGAAGTGACATTTTGAGCATAGACTTTTCCAATCAGGATTTTGAAGCCGATTCCCCGGAATCGCTGGTCACAACATCGCTGACGCCGGGAGACGAAGGGGAAGGCTCTCTGCGGCCCCGCCGACTGGATGAGTACATTGGCCAGAGCAAGGCAAAGGAAAACCTGTCCATTTTTATTGAGGCGGCCAAAATGCGGGGCGAGCCGCTGGATCACGTTCTGCTCCACGGTCCCCCGGGTTTGGGCAAGACCACCCTGTCCGGCATCATTGCCAACGAAATGGGGGTCAACATCCGCATCACCTCCGGCCCGGCCATCGAAAAGCCGGGAGATCTGGCGGCGCTGCTGACCAATTTGCAGGAAAACGACATCCTGTTCGTGGATGAGATCCACCGGCTCAACCGCTCTGTGGAGGAGATCCTGTATCCCGCTATGGAAGACTATGCCATCGACATCATCATCGGCAAGGGGCCTTCGGCCAACTCCATCCGGCTGGATCTGCCGAAATTCACCCTCATTGGTGCGACTACCCGGGCGGGCCAGCTGTCCGCTCCGCTGCGAGACCGGTTCGGCGTAACGCTGCGGCTGGAGCTGTACTCGCCGGAGGAACTGGCCAGCATTGTCACCCGTTCTGCCGGGATCCTTGACGTGCCCATCGAGCAGGACGGCGCGCTGGAGATCGCCCGGCGCAGCCGGGGAACGCCCCGTATCGCCAACCGGATGCTCCGCCGGGTGCGGGACTTTGCGCAGGTGACCGCCGGGGGCGTCATCACCCGCGGCGTGGCAGACCGGGCCCTGCGGGCGCTGGAGATCGATGAGCTGGGCCTTGACAACATCGACCGCCGGATGCTCACCAGCATTATCGAAAACTATGCCGGCGGCCCGGTGGGGCTGGATACGCTGGCCGCCACCATCAACGAGGAGTCCGTCACGCTGGAGGACGTCTACGAGCCGTACCTTATGCAGCTGGGCTTTCTTACCCGGACGCCCCGGGGCCGCTGCGTCACCCGGAAGGCATACGAGCATCTGGGTATCGTCATGCCCGGCGGCGGAGGCATGGAACAGCTGACGCTGTAAAATGGAGTGGTTGGTATGATCGGGTTTTACGTATTTATGTTTGCTTGCGTTCTTCTGATCCCGGCTGTTATGCTGTTTTTGGGATATCGCTGGCAGCAACAGCCGCCGAGCACCATCAATGCTGCCTTTGGCTATCGCACCCGGCGCTCCATGTCCAGCAAACAGGCTTGGGATTATGCTCACAGGTATTGCGGGAGAGTATGGGTAAGGTGCGGATGGTTTTCTGCTGTTCTTGCTGTTTTATCTATGATCCTCTTGGGAACTGTCACGCTGGATGTTGCCGTGGTCGGCATAGCCGGCGGGATCATCACGTGCCTTGAATTGCTGCCTGCCGCTGCGTCGCTTGCCGCGACGGAGCGGGCGCTGAAGCGCATATTTGGAATTTGATTGAGGTGAAATTTAATATGGGTAAACTGTTTGGGACCGACGGCATCCGCGGCGTGGTCAACGCCGGGCTGGACGCCGATCTGGCCTATAAGGTCGGCCTTGCGGCAGCCACTGTTCTGGCTGAGGGCAAGGCGGAGGGTGCCCGCCCGTTGGTAGCTATCGGTAAGGACACGCGCATTTCCGGCGACCTGCTCAAGGGCGCGCTCATTGCAGGACTGTGCACCGCCGGGGCGGATGTGCTGGATCTGGGCACGCTGCCCACCCCGGGCGTTGCCTGGGTCACGGTAGACGAAAAAGCGGACGCGGGCATTGTGATCTCCGCCTCCCACAACCCCTTTGAGCACAACGGCATCAAGATCTTCAACGGTCAGGGCTTCAAGCTGTCCGATGCGCTGGAGGAGCGCATCGAGGATATCGTTCTCTTCGGACATAACAACGTCCCCATGCGCACCCACGACGGCATCGGCAAGGTCCACTATGTGGCCCCCAAGGCGGCGGACGACTACATCGACCATCTGGTGAGCACTGTGGACGGCGACCTTCACGGCCTGCGTATTCTGGTGGACTGCGCCAATGGCGCGGCCTCTGCCACGGCGGGCCGGCTCTTCGACCGATTTCTCAAGCTCCAGACCGATGTGATCAACGCCGACCCTGACGGCATCAACATCAACAACAAGTGCGGCTCCACCCATCTGGACGCGTTGGCCGCCATGGTCACTGCGGGCAAGTACGACATCGGTATTGCCTTCGACGGCGACGCCGACCGCTGTCTCGCGGTGGATGAATTGGGCAATGAGATCGACGGCGACCAGATCATGGCGCTGTGCGGACTGGCCCTCAAGGAGCAGGGCAAGCTGTCCGGCAACACCGTGGTGGCCACCATCATGTCCAACATCGGCCTGCACATGTTCGTCAAGGAGCACGGCATGAACGTGGAGTGCACCAATGTGGGCGACCGCAACGTGCTGGAGCGGATGCAGGAGAAGGGCTACGCCATCGGCGGTGAGCAGTCCGGCCACATGATCTTCCTCGAGTACGCCACCACCGGCGACGGCGAGTTGACCGCCCTCCAGATCCTGAACCTGCTCCAGAAGAGCGGCAAAAAGGCGTCCGAGCTGTTTGGCCAGTGTGTCCGCTATCCGCAGGTGCTCATCAACGTCCCCGTTTCCGGCGGAAATCCGAAAAAAGAGCAGATCATGGCGGCGGATTGGCTGAAGGACGCGGTGACGGAGCAGGAGAACGCTCTGGTCGGAAGCGGTCGCGTACTTGTCCGCCCCTCGGGAACAGAAGCCCTCATTCGCGTCATGGTGGAGGGAAAAGACGAGGATCAGGCCCGGAAATGCGCGCAGGAACTGGCTGAGCTTATAAAAATAAACGAAAAATCCCTATAATTTCAAAATATTTTCTATGGACTATTGACATTCAACAGGGGAGCGGGTTATAATAACTGCGTAAATTGTATGGAATCAACAATGCGTGATAAACATCAATATAACGACGAGACTCTTTGCACTTTAGCCGCATCAGGCGACCGTATCGCAGAGGAAGTTTTGGTTTTGCGGTACAATCGCTTGGTGCGTATTTGTGCCCGGCCCTACTTCTTGACCGGCGGCGACAGCGAGGATCTGATCCAGGAGGCCATGTTCGGCCTGCTCAAAGCCATCCGGGAGTTTGACCCGGAGCGAGACGTCTCCTTCCGGACCTTTGCCGAGGTCTGCATCCGCAACCGGATCCGCTCCGTCATTACGGCGGCGGCCCGGGGAAAGCACGCACCGCTGAACAACAGTGTTCCCATGGAGACGCTTCCGGACGTGATCTCAAGCCCGGAGGAATCGCTGATCGACAGGGAAGAGGACAGCGAGCGGCTCCGGCGGCTTGAGGACCGTTTGTCCTCGTTGGAAAAGAGCATTTTGTCTTTGTATCTGGCTGGGCTGACCTACGACGAGATCGGCCGCCAGTTGGGAAGATCGTCCAAATCGGTGGACAATGCGATCCAGCGCATCCGGCGCAAGGTCGCGGACTAATTCCGGCGTAATCAGCGAAAGCTGACGCAAATATTATACTGCCCCAGCATGATCGGTTAAGTTCCGGGCCTGGGCAAGTCAAAGAGAGGGTATTTCCATGTACGAAGACAAGACTTTAGTTTGCAAAGAGTGCGGCCAGGAGTTCGTGTTCACCGCCGGTGAGCAGGAGTTCTACGCTGAGCGCGGCTTCCAGAACGAGCCGCAGCGCTGCAAGGCCTGCCGCGATGCCCGCAAGGCTGCTGCCCGTGGCCCCCGTGAGTACTTTACCGCTACCTGCGCTGCCTGCGGCGGCGAGGCCAAGGTTCCCTTCGAGCCGAAGTCTGACCGTCCCGTGTACTGCAGCGAGTGCTTCGCCAAGATGCGTGAGCAGGGCTGATCGGTAAAACTGGATCAACATAAAAACGCATGACCGGTCATACCGGTCATGCGTTTTTTGCTGTATCACCGCAAGACAGATCAAGCGCCGCCGATCAAATTGCCGTATGATAGCTACAGAGCGATCAACAGGCGATGGATATGTATGTACGAATGGAGAAAACTGATCCAGACCGTCGTGGACGAGATCGACCGCTGCATTCAGGCCCACGATG
>CAKUKL010000064.1 GCA_934662925.1 uncultured Oscillospiraceae bacterium
GATGACCACGCTGCCCACGTACAGGCCCTTGTCCCGGAAGGTGTCGATAAGGCGCAGCACGTCCTCGTCGTAGGTGATGCCCAGATCGCCCCGGACCTTGTTCTGCTCGATGGCGGAGGCGTTGATGGCGATGACCATCTCCACGCTGTCCCGCAGCTCCAGCAGCATGCGGATCTTGCTGTCAGGGGCGAAGCCGGGCAGCACCCGGGCGGCGTGGTGGTCGTCAAACAGCTTGCCGCCGAACTCCAGATAGAGCTTGCCGCCGAACTGGCTGATGCGCTCCCGGATGTGGGCGGACTGGGTCTCCAGATATTTCTGGTTGTCAAAGCCGATCGTGTTGGACATATCCTTATTTCGGGCCGGAACGGCCCATCCTCCTGCTCTCTCTGATCTATTGGGGTTCTTTTTCACACATACTCAGTTATCTTACCACAACCCCTTTTTACATACAAGCGCCCAATGGGCGCGGCGCGAAAATTTTGTCGAAATGAGGTCGTTTCATGCCGCAGCTTTCTGTCTGGACCTATGTGCTGGTCTGCCCCATGCTGTTTCTGGCGGGACTGGTGGACTCCGTGGCCGGGGGCGGCGGGCTGATCTCCCTGCCCGCCTACCTGCTGGCGGGGCTGCCGCCCCACTTTGCCACCGCCACCAATAAGTGCTCGTCCACCTTCGGCACCATGCTGTCCACGGCGCGATACCTCCGCCATGGGCACCTGCACCGGCAGACGGCGGCGCTGTCGGTGGCGTGCGCCCTTGCCGGGTCGTGGCTGGGGGCGCGGCTGAACCTGTGGCTGCCGGAAAAATATCTCTACTACTTCCTGCTGGCCGCCCTGCCGGTCATTGCGCTGGTGATCCTCTTCAAGCGGGACCTGGGGGACGAGGACCGGACGGCGCGGTACTCCAGAGCCGGGCTGTTGGCCCGCTGCGGCGTCATCGCCCTCGTCATCGGCTGCTACGACGGATTTTTCGGCCCGGGCACCGGCACGTTCCTCATGCTGGCGCTGACGGGGCTGTGCGGCTTCGACCTGCTCACCGCCGCGGGCAACACCAAGGTCATCAACCTGTCGTCCAATCTGGCGGCCCTCGTCACCTTCGCCTTCAGCGGGAACATCCTGTGGGCGCTGGGCATCCCGGCGGCGCTGTGCAACATCGCGGGCAACTACGTGGGCTCCGGGCTGGCGCTGAAAAACGGCGGAAAGATCATCCGGCCCATGATGGCGGTGGTGCTGGTGCTGCTGCTGGGGACGGTGATCTACGATCTGGGGTGGAAAACATAGAAAAGGGCGCCGCCCGGCGATGCCGGGCGGCGCTCTAACTCGTCGAAAAAGGCAACGCCTTTTCCGACGAAAAAGCTGCACCCCGCAGCAGCGCACGCAATGGCCGCCATCGGCGGCCATTGCGCACGTTTGCGGGGCGAGAAGAGTTTTCTGCCACGCACATGTCGCGGCAGAAAACGGATTTTATTTCTTTCGCCACTGCGGCGGCGAAATTCTGCGAGGCTTTCGGTGCGCCCTTATGGGTCAGGAAAAAATATGGAACGCGATGGCCAGCTCCCGCAGCAGTCCGAGGACCAGCAGATGGGCCGGGTAAAATATGTAGGCCGTCCATTTTTTCATGCGGCCCCGGGTCCCGTCATAGCAGAGCATACAGACGGCGCTCAGGCAGATGAACAGAAGGGGCATATAACCGGTGATGTGCCCGGGATGATTCAGGATCGGGAGCACTCGCTTCAGGGTCCCGTAAAATACGCGCCATGACGTGAAGACCATGCGGGGGACCTGATCCCACGCGACCATTTGTCTCGCTACGCCGAAGGCGGCCACGGTGAAAAATGTGCCCGCTCCGGACGGGAAGAGCCACAGGCAGAAGATGAGCAGAACGCCGATGATGCCGTAGCTCACGCAGCCGAAGGTGGACAGCCAGAGCACGGGGATCACGCCGAGCCGCCACCACCAGTGCTCACGGCCCTTTTTCCAGCAGGCGATCGCGGCCAGCCCGAGGAGAAGGGTGGGGAAAATATTCAGGCGGTTCAGGTCCAGCAGCTGAAGCGGCACGCTGTCCGCCATCGTCAGGCGCAGGGAGTTCATGTCGCCAAGGGCAAAGGTGTAGGGGATCTGAGAGATCAGGGCGAACAGCGCCAGCCTCCCGGCGTACCGGGAGAGGGAGCGGGTCTTGTCGCATCCGCGGGCCAGCAGGAACGCGAAGATGGGAAAGGCCATCCGGCCGATCCAGCGGGGCACGGAGGTCCAGAACGTGGCCTCAAGCCCGAGCCACTTCCACGGCATGATGCCGAATACCGCCCCCAGATGGTCGATGAGCATGGTGACAAGGGCGATCCACTTGAGCTTGCCTGACGAAAGTCCGCGGCGCATTGCGGGGTCACCTCCAAATCAGATGAACGGTCAGCAGAGTGAACGGCTGGTATTATTTTCTTGTACCTGATGTGATTATATATTGCAATGAATAATATGTCAACAGGTATTCGACCGCTTTTGCGGGATCGGCAAATGCCCACTGTTGAAATCCCGCCCGGTTTGGGGTATCATATTAACCACTTGATCGACCGCGCGGGTCCGCGCGGCAAAGGAGGGTTCTCCGTGAAAGACGGTTTTATCAAGGCGGCGGCGGGCACGCCCCGGATCCGGGTGGCGGACTGCGCTTACAACGCCGGGCAGATCGCGGCGCTCATGGCCGAGGCGGCGGAGCAGGGCGTGAAGCTGCTGGCTCTGCCGGAGCTGTGCCTCACCGGCTACACCTGCGGCGACCTGTTTTTGCAGGACACCCTGCTGGACGGGGCGGAAGCCGGGCTGGCCTACATCCTGCGGGAGACGGCGGAACTGGATATGCTGACCGCCGTGGGCGTGCCGGTGCGGTGCAAATGGGATAACAAACTGTATAACTGCGCCGCTGTGATACAGAAAGGAAAGATCCTGGGGCTGATCCCCAAGCTGTACCTCCCCAATTACGGGGAATTTTACGAGCAGCGCTGGTTCGTCTCCGGCCGGGGCGTGGATTACGCCGTCAGCCTGTGCGGGCAGGACGGCATCCCCCTGTGCGCCGGCGGGCTGTTCGAGTGCGCCGACATGCCCGGCCTTGTGGTGGGCGAGGACCTGTGGGCGGCGGAGCCGCCCTCCGTCCGGCTGGCCCGGGCGGGAGCCACGGTGATTCTGAACCTGTCCGCCAGCGACGAGGTGGCGGGCAAGGCCGCCTACCGCCGCCAGCTGGTGTCCGGGCAGTCCGCACGGCTGCTGTGCGGCTATGTGTACGCCGACGCGGGGCAGGGCGAGTCGTCCACCGACATGGTGTTTGCCGGGCACAACATGATCGCGGAAAACGGCGCGCTTCTGGCGGAAAACCGCTTTTCCACCGGCCTGACGGCCACGGAGCTGGACGTGGAGCGGCTGGTTTACGAGCGCCGCCGCGTGACCACCTTCACCGGGGACACGGAGGGCATTTGGCGGCAGAGCTTCTCCCTTAAAGAGACGGAGACTGCCCTCACCCGCCCCGTCTCCCCCGCGCCCTTCGTGCCTCAGGGTCAGCGGGACCGGGCGGAGCGGTGCGATGAGATCCTGCGCATCGCGGCGCTGGGCCTCAAGCAGCGGCTGGAGCACACCCACGCCGCCGCGGCGGTCATCGGCCTGTCCGGCGGGCTGGACTCCACCCTCGCCATCCTCATCACCGTCATGGCCTTCGACCTGCTGGGCCGGGACCATAAGGACATCATCGCCGTCACCATGCCCTGCTTCGGCACCACCGCCCGGACCCGCTCCAACGCGGAGCTGCTGGCGGAGGAGCTGGGGGCGACGCTGCGGGTGGTGGACATCGGCGCGGCGGTGCGGCAGCACTTCGCCGACATCGGCCAGTCCATGGATGACCACTCCGTGACCTTTGAAAACGGGCAGGCCCGGGAGCGCACGCAGGTGCTCATGGACATCGCCAATAAGGCGGGGGGGCTGGTCATCGGCACCGGCGACCTGTCCGAGCTGGCGCTGGGCTGGGCCACCTACAACGGCGACCACATGAGCATGTACGGCGTGAACGCCTCCATCCCCAAGACGCTGGTGCGCCATCTGGTGGCCTTCGTGGCCGACGACCGGGGCGGCCGTCTGGCGGAGGTGCTCCGGGACATTCTGGATACCCCCGTTTCCCCCGAGCTGCTGCCCCCCAAGGACGGCGAGATCGCCCAGCGGACGGAGGATCTGGTGGGGCCCTACGAGCTGCACGACTTCTTCCTCTACTACGCCGTGCGCTGGGGCTTTTCGCCCCGGAAGGTGCTGCGGCTGGCCGAGAGGGCCATGGAGGGCCGGTACGACCGGGCGACGCTGCTCAAGTGGCTGCGGAACTTCTACCGGCGGTTCTTCGCCCAGCAGTTCAAGCGCTCCTGCCTGCCCGACGGCCCCAAGGTCGGCACCCTGACCCTCTCCCCCCGCGGCGACTGGCGGATGCCCAGCGATGCTGTAGCCCGCCTTTGGCTCGACCAGCTGGAGGGGCTGGAGTAAGCGGAAACTTTCCCCCGGGTACAAAATCCAAGCAAAAATGAAGCGGTGATATTCTTGTTCAAAAAATTCGCGGATCTGTTCTTTACCTTCGCTAAAATCGGCGTGTGCACCTTCGGCGGCGGCTACGCCATGCTGCCCATCCTCCAGCGGGAGCTGGTGGACAGCAAGGGCTGGGCCACGGAGGAGCAGCTGGCCGACTACTACGCCGTGGGCCAGTGCACCCCCGGCATCATCGCCGTGAACACGGCGACCTTTGTGGGCAGCAGTCAGGCGGGGGTCGCCGGCGGCGTGGTCGCCACGCTGGGGCTGGTGTTCCCGTCCATCGTCATCATCCTGCTCATTGCGGCGTTTTTGCAGAATTTCATGGAGATCCAGTGGGTCATCCACGCCTTTAACGGCATCCGGGCCGGTGTGGTGGCCCTCATCACCACCAGCGTCATCAAGCTGTACAAGACCTCCGTGGTGGACTGGCCCACCCGGATCCTGTACTTCGTGGTATTGGTCCTGTCCGCCGCGGGGACCTTCGTCACCATGCCCAGCGGCGCGCTGGGCGCGGTGCTGAGCTATCTCTGCTCGCCGGTGGTGCTGGTGGTCATCGCGGGCGTATCCGGGCTGTGCATCCGCGCGGCGAAGGGAGGGCTTGCGAAATGATCCTGCTTCGGCTTTTCTTTGAGTTCTGCAAGGTGGGTCTCTTTTCCATCGGCGGCGGCCTTGCCACCATCCCATTCCTCACCGATCTGGGGGAGCGCACCGGATGGTTTACCTCCGGCCAGCTGGCGGACATGATCGCCGTGTCCGAGTCCACCCCCGGCCCCATGGGGGTGAATACCGCCACCTATGTGGGCTTTACCACCGCGGGCATCCCCGGCGGCGTCGCCGCCACGCTGGGGCTGGTGTTCCCGTCCATCGTGGTCATCCTCATCATCGCCCAGTTCCTCCAGCGGTTCCGCCAGTCCAAAGCGGTGGACGCGGTGTTTTACGGCCTGCGGGCCGCGTCGGTGGCCCTCATCACCGCCGCCCTCCTTCAGGTGGCGGAGATCGCCCTGCTGCGGGTTGGGGTGCCCTTTGGCGCGGCCTTCTTCAACTGGAAGGCCATCGTGCTGGCGGCGGTGATCTTCATCCTCATGAAGTACACCCCGGCGAAAAAGCTCCACCCCATCTGCTTCATCGGCCTGTCCGCACTGGCGGGCATTCTGTTTCAGATGTGACCGCTGTGTGCGGTTGGAAGTTACGCCAAAAATTTTCAGATTCAGCGGCGAACGGCCCTTGGCCCGGCGTAAAAAAGCGCGGGAGTGCGCGGCGTTCAGCCATTTGTGGAAAATGCCATGCCCGGATTTTGGGCATGGCATTTTCCACAAAAAAGGACCGGTTCGTCCATTGACAACGCCGGGGAAAGGACTATACTAAAGAATTAGTCAGCTAACACTTTTTGCGCGGAGAGAGGAACGTCTTTTTCATGGATCGGACGAGATTATTGGATATTCTGACCGACACCAGCCGGGCTCACACCGGCTATGTGGAGCGTCAGGTGGCCCAGCTGGGTATACACAGCGGACAGGGCGCACTGCTCAGCGCGCTGGACATCATCGGTCCGTGCAGCCAGAAGGAGCTTGCCAACTTCCGGCAGGTGTCCGCCGCCACCATCAGCGTCATGCTGGGGCGGATGGAGAGCAATGGGCTTATCCTCCGGCTCCCGTCGGAGGAGGGCGGCAAGCGCAACCAGATCCTGCTTACCGACGAGGGGCGGCGCATGGCCCACGAGCTCCGGGACTTCATGCCCCGTGAGGCGGAAAAGGTCTTTGCCGGACTGACAGACGAGGAGCTGGAGACCGCCGAGCATATTTTCCAGACCATCCGCAGAAATATCGACGCAAAACAGATCTGAAGTATATGAAAGCAGCCCCGGATGCTCCGGGGCTGCTTTTTTCGTCGAAAAAGGCGGAGCCTTTTCCGACGAAGAGACTACGCCCCGCGGCAGCGCACGCAATGGCCGCCGATGGTGACCATTGCGCACGTTTGCAGGGCGAGAAGTGTTTTCTGCCACGCGCATGTCGCGGCAGAAAACGGATTTTACTTTTTTCGCCGCTGCGGCGGCGAACTCTACGAGGCTTTGACTTGTTTGGACAGTTCCGGAGGGATCCGGGGCTGCTTTTTTATATCAGCACCGCCAGACACAGCAGCGCCAGAATGAGGACGAAGGCCATGACGAGATATTTCCACGCGAACTTCAGCCAGCGGTCATAGGAGATCCGGCCGATGGCCAGCGCGCCCATGACCACGGCGCTGGTGGGGGTCAGCAGGTTCACAAGGCCGCAGGCGGACTGGAACGCGGTGATGATCACGTCCCGGCCCACCCCGGCGAAGTCCGCCAGCGGAGCCATGACGGGCATGGACAGGGTGGCAAGGCCGGATGTGGACGGGATGAGGAAGGACAGCGGGAAATAGATGAGGAAGACCAGCGCGGTGAAGGTCAGCGGTCCCGCGCCGGACAGGGCGGACTCGCCCCAGCTCAGGATGGTGTCCGTAATTTTGCCGTTGTTCATGATGACGGTGATGCCCCGGGAAATGCCGATGATGAAGGCTACGCCCAGCAGCTCCGCCGCGCCGGAGACAAAGGCGCTGATGATATTTTCCTCCCCAAGGCGGCAGGCAAGCCCGGTGATCACCGCCGCCGCCAGAAACAGGGCGGACAGCTGGGGGAACCACCAGCCCAGCGCGGGCAGGGGCAGGCCCATGTCGTCAAAGGGGATGACGGCGTACACCATCACCAGAAAGGTGGCGGCGAAGAGGGTCAGGGCCAGCTTCTGGGTGCCGGTGAGCTGCCGCTCCTCCTGCCGGAGGGCGCCGAAATGGGTCAGGTGCTCGCTCCGGCGGTCGGCCACCACCGAGCGGGCGGGGTCGTCCTTCACCCGCTGGGCGTAGGCCATGACGAACCAGACGGCGAGGGCCAGCAGCAGGACCAGCATGGCCACCCGCAGCAGCATCCCCTCCCCCAGCGTGACCCCGGCGAAGCCCGCGGCGATGCCGGTGGCGAAGGGGTTGACGGTGGAGCCGATGACGCCCACCCCCGCCCCCAGCAGGAAGATGGCCACGCCGGGGACG
>CAKUKL010000065.1 GCA_934662925.1 uncultured Oscillospiraceae bacterium
GCCCGGATGAGGAACCGGAAGCAGAGCCCCACCGGAACGATGATGGCGATGGCCTGCAAAAAAGGAGACGGGTCCTCGTGGTAAAACAGCGCCACGAACAACGGGATCAGTAGAGACGCGGCTTCCACCAGCAGGGTGGAGCCGGTAATGCGGATGACCAGCTTGAAATTCATGGTCAGCCTCCGATCCCGAAGGGATCCGCGTAGATGGCGTTCAGATCCATAATGCCGCTGTCCTTGGCCACCACGATGGCGGTGTCGCCTTCCTGAAGGGAGGTGGAGCCTTCCGGGATGATGATGCGTCCGGCCCGGACGATGACGGCGATGAGGAAGCCCTTTTTCAGCCGCAGGCTCTTCAGCGGGACGCCCAGATAGTGGGTGGTGGGCCCGGCCACGAACTCCATGGCCTCGGCGTGGCCGTCGGCGATCTTGTAGAGGGCGTTCATAACGCTGCCCTTGGAATTCTGGATGCCGCGGACAGTCCGCAGGATTTGGTAGGCGGTGGTGAGCTTGGGGGACACCACGGAGTCCAGTCCGGCGGAGCGGGCGATGCTGGCGTAGTTCTGGCGGCTGGACTTGGCCACCACCTTGGAAACGCCGTTCTGATGGGCGTAGAGGGAGATGATGAGGTTGTCCTCATCCCGGTCGGTGAGGGCCACGAAGGCGTCGTTGGAGGTCATGCGCTCCTCGGTGAGCAGTTCGGGATCGGCGCCGTCGCCGTGGATGACCAGACAACGGGGGAAGGACTCGGACAGCTGGCGGCAGCGGAGCTCATTGCGCTCCACCACCTTGCAGTCCATGCCCAGATGGGTGAGAATGTCCAGCAGGTAATAGGCGATGCGTCCGCCGCCGATGATAAAGACGGAGCGGACCTTGTGGTTGTCCCGGCCCAGCAGGCGGAACAGCTGATGGATGCCGGCGGGGGTGCCGGCGGCGTACATTTTGTCCCCGAGGGCGGGCACGAAGCTGCCGTCCGGGATATAGACCTCGCCGTCCCGCTCCGCGGCGCAGAACAGGATGGGCAGCTCCCGGATGCGGGAGGACAGGGAAGACAATGCCCGGCCGCTCAGGCCGTCCCGCTCCTGTACGCGGAAGCTGACGATTTCCACCTGCCCCCGGGCGAAGGTGTCGATGTTGGCGGCGGAGGGAAAGCGAAGCAGCCGGGAGATTTCCTCGGCTGTGGCAAACTCCGGGTTGATGATCATGTTGATGCCAAGATCGTTTTTCAGCACCTGCACGTCAGACATATACTCAGTGCTCCGGACGCGGGCCACGGTGTAGGCGGCGCTCATCTGATGGGCGCAGTGGCAGCAGAGAATATTGATCTCGTCGGAATTGGTTGCGGCGATCAGGATGTCGGCGGCGGCCACGTTGGCTTCCCGCAGTACGGCCTGAGAGGCGCAGTTGCCCTTGGTGCACATGACGTCCAGCTGGTCGGATACCTTGGTGAGGATCTCGTCCCGGATATCAATGACGGTGACGCTGTGGCCCTCGTCGGCCAGATGCTCGGCCAGAGTCGTGCCGACCTTGCCCGCACCGGCAATGATGATATTCAAGTCCACTCATCTCTCTTTCGGATAATTGAAGCGTGTCTATTGTAATGGAGCGCGGCGCAAAAAGCAAGAGCGAAAGCGCCTTGGGCCGTCACGTTCTTGCGTTTTTACAGGCCATATCATATAATAATGAAAAATCATACTGCGGAGGGCTGCCGAATGATCGCAACGGAACGCCAGTACCATATCAACTGCCTGCCCGGAGAGGTGGGGCGCTACTGCATCCTCCCGGGAGACCCGGGCCGGTGCGAAAAGATCGCCCGGTATTTTGACAATGCTGTTCATGTGACCACTAACCGGGAATTTGTGACCTATACCGGAACGCTGCTGGGCGAAAGGGTGAGCGTGGTGTCCACCGGAATCGGCGGGCCGTCCGCCGTTATCGCGCTGGAGGAGTTGACCGCCATCGGCGCGGATACCTTTGTCCGGGTGGGCACTTGCGGCGGCATCAGGCTGGACGTCAAAAGCGGCGATCTGGTGGTGGCCACCGGCGCGGTGCGGATGGAGGGCACCAGCCGGGAGTACGCGCCCGTCGAGTATCCGGCGGTGCCGGACTATCAGGTGCTGTCCGCCCTGACGGACGCGGCCCGGGCCTCCGGGCGGAGCTGGCACGCCGGAGTCGTTCAGTGCAAGGACTCGTTCTACGGCCAGCACTCGCCGGGCCGGATGCCGGTATCCTACGAGCTGGAGCAGAAATGGGAGGCGTGGAAGCGCCTTGGGGTGCTGGCGTCCGAGATGGAGTCTGCGGCGCTGTTTGTGGCGGCAAACGCCCTCGGCGTGCGCTGCGGCTCCGTGTTCCATGTGATCTGGAATCAGGAGCGCAACGCCGCGGGGCTGGATCAGATCCGGGACGAGGATACGGACGCCGCCGTCCGCGCGGGAGTTGAAGCATTAAAGCTCCTTATCCGCCGGGACCGGGGCGAAGCGTAAAAGGAAGAACGCCGGACGGAACAGGATTCAGTCTGTTCCGTCCGGCGTTTTCGTATTCCCGGGGGCGCTGAGGGCCAGCAGGGCCAGATCATCGCCGATGACGGTGAACAGCGCCGCCAGCAGGGCCAGTTCGTCGGCGCTTTTGCCCTGCGCGATGGCGGCGGAGACCGCCGTGGCCGCGGCCAGCAGTGCGTTCCCCTCGGCCGGTGTCAGGGCAGAGCGCAACGGCGCACACCTCGCTTTGCGGAAAAGCTGCGACCCATTCTATGCGGGAGAAACGGGCGTGGGGACGAAGAAGCGGCAGGGCCTTGGCCCCGCCGCTTTTATCCTCTGCTTTTTTGTTACACCACGCCCGCCGGTTCCTTTTCGGCTTCGACGGCGCGCTCCTGCTTGGCCAGCGCCTTGGCGTTGGCCAGCATGAGCTTGATGCGGTTCTCCTGATTGATCTTGGTGGCGCCGGGGTCGTAGTCGATGGCCACGATGTTGGAGTTGGGGTAGTCGTCCTTCAGACGGCGGATCATGCCCTTGCCCACGATGTGGTTGGGCAGGCAGCCGAAGGGCTGGGCGCAGACGATGTTGGGCACTCCGGCGTGGATGAGCTCCAGCATCTCGCCGGTGAGCAGCCAGCCCTCGCCCATCTTGTTGCCGTCGCCCAGATAGCCGTGGACCAGCTTGTGCATGCCCTCAAAGGGGCCGGGGCGGCGGAACCGGGTGTTGGAGATGGCGGCGATCATGTCCCGCTGGCAGGCTTCAATGTATCCCATGAACATCTGGCAGACCTTCTTCTTCAGCAGGGAGCCGCCGTAGATGTCCACGTCCACCACGCGGTTGTAGATCTTGAAGATCATGAAGTCCGCAAGGCCGGGGACGACGACCTCCGCGCCCTCGCTGAGCAGAAAATCCTCCAGATTGTTGTTGCCCAGCGGGGAGAATTTCACATAGATCTCGCCCACCACGCCGACGCGGACCTTTTCCACGCTGTTGACGGGGATGGCGGCAAAGTCCCGGCAGATGTCGTCAAAGGCGGCGCGCATCTGCTTGCGGTTCATGCCCTTGCCCTTCTGGAAGCCCTCGATGAGCCGGTTCTGCCAGTGGTCGGTCATCCGGTCGGCGTCGCCGGGGTTGACCTCGTAGGGCCGGACCTGATTTGCGAGGCATACGATGAGGTCGCCGTACATCATGCCGTAAATGAGCTTGCGGATAAGGCTGACGGTGAGACTGAAGCCGGGGTTTTTCTCCAGTCCGAAGGACACAGAGATGACCGGGACATAGTCCATGCCCGCCTTGGCCAGCGCCTTGCGCAGCAGGTGGATGTAGTTGGACGCCCGGCAGCCGCCGCCGGTCTGGGTGATGAACAGGGCCACCTTGTGGGGGTCGTAGCCCTCGTGCTTGATGGCGTCCATGAACTGGCCGATGACCAGCAGGGCAGGGTAGCAGGTGTCGTTATGGACGTATTTCAGGCCCTCGTCCACCACCGCGCGGCCCGAGTTGTTGAGCTGCACCACCCGGTAGCCCTCCAGCTCCAGCAGCTGGCGGAACATGCCGAAATGGACGGGGAGCATCTGGGGCATGAGAATGGTGTACTCCTTCTTCATCTCCTTGGTGAAGAGCAGGCGGCCATCCTTGTTATATACTAATTCAGCCATGGTAAAGAACTCCTTCCGAGGGGTCTGAGATCACGCGGACGCGCCGCCGGAGCGGGCGGCACGGCGGTTACGCTCCTCAATAGCGGCCATCAGGGAGCGGACGCGGATCTTGACGGCACCCAGATTGCTGATGTCGTCGATCTTCAGCTGGGTGTACAGCTTGCCGCCGCCCTCCAGAATGGAGCGTACCTCGTCGCCGGTGATGGCGTCGGTACCGCATCCGAAGCTGACCAGCTGGATGAGCTCCATATCCGGCTGCTCGCAGACATACCGGGCGGCATTGTACATCCGGGACTGGAACGTCCACTGGTTGAGCACCTTCCGGGGGGCGTAGCCCTCGTGGTAGGCCACGGCGTCCTCGCTGACGATGACAAAGCCGAAGGAGGTGATGAGGTCGTTGATGCCGTGGTTGATCTCCGGGTCGATGTGATAGGGCCGTCCGGCCAGCACGATGATGGGACGGCCCTCTTTCCGGGCCTGTTCGATGTAGGCCGCGCCGGTGGCCCGGACGTCCTCCTTATAGGCGTCGTAAGCCTGATAGGCAGCCCGGATGGCGGGGACGGTTTCCTTCTTGGAGATGCCGAAGGTCTTCTCGAACCACTTGGAGCCGATTTTTTCGTAATCCTTCGGCCGGTGCAGGCCCACATAGGGGTCAAGGAACCGGACGGTCTTCAGCTCCGGCACGTTGGCGGCCAGCAGCTCGGGATAATAGGCTACCACCGGGCAGTTGTAGTGGTTGTCCGAGGTTTTTTCGTTGAAGTTGTAGGACATGCAGGGGTAAAAGATGGTGTCCACGCCCATCTCCACCAGAGCCTCCACATGGCCGTGGAGCAGCTTGGCTGGGTAGCACACCGTGTCGGAGGGAATGGTGCGCTGGCCCTTGATGTACAGCTTCCGGGAGGACTCGGGGGAGAGCACCACCTCGAAATTCAGCCGGGTGAACAGCTCGAACCAGAAGGGGAGGTTTTCGTACATGTTCAGCCCGAAGGGGATGCCGATCTTTCCCCGGGAGCCGTCGCCGGTTCCGCAGCCCTCCATGGCCCGAAGCTTCTTATATTTGTAGTTGTAGAGGTCGGGCATTTCCACCTTGGCCTTGCCCAGCGGCCGGGAGCAGCGGTTGCCGGAGATGAACCGTCGCCCATTGTCGAAGGTGTTCACCGTCAGGGAGCAGTGGTTGGTGCAGAGGTTGCAGGTCACGGGCTTTGCGCTGTGGGAGAAGGACTGTAAGGCTTCAAGACTTAACAGGGAAGAACGCTCCAGCCCCATGTCCCGGGCGGCCAGTGCCGCGCCGAACGCGCCCATGATGCCGGCGATGGTGGGGCGGGTGACGTTGCGGCCCAGCTCCTGCTCGAAAGCCCGGAGCACCGCGTCATTGTGGAAGGTACCGCCCTGCACCACGATGTGCTGGCCGAGGTCGTCGGCGTTGGCAGCGCGGATGACCTTATACACCGCGTTTTTGACGATGGAGATGGACAGACCGGCGGAGATGTCCTCTACGCTGGCGCCGTCCTTCTGAGCCTGCTTGACGGAGGAGTTCATGAACACCGTGCAGCGGGAGCCGAGGTTCACCGGATGCTTGGCAAACAGGCCGATCTTGGCGAAGTCTGCGATGGTGTAGCCAAGCGCCTTGGCGAAGGTCTCGATAAAGGAGCCGCAGCCGGAGGAGCAGGCTTCGTTGAGCATGATGGAGTCCACCGCGCCGTTGCGGATCTTGAAGCACTTCATATCCTGTCCGCCGATGTCGATGATGAAGTCCACGTCCGGGTTGAAGTGGGCGGCGGCGTTGTAGTGGGCCACCGTCTCCACAAGGCCCATGTCGCAGGAGAAGGCGTTTTTGATCAGGTCCTCGCCGTAGCCGGTGACGGCGGAGCCGCAGATGGTGATGCGGTCGCCGCAGAGCCTGTAGATCTCCCGGAGCTGCTCCAGCACGATGGCCACGGGATTGCCGAGGTTGGAGTGATAATAAGTATACAGCAGGCCGCCGTCCGGCGTGATGAGGGCCATTTTCGTGGTGGTGGACCCGGCGTCGATGCCCAGATAGGCGTCGCCCTGATACGTAGAAATATCCACCTGCGGCGGGGTGGAGGCGTTGTGCCGGGCAATGAAGGTATCATATTCGGCCTCATTTTCGAAGAGGGGAGGCATGGTGTCTACCACCGAGACGCTGCCCCGGCTTTCTTCCAGCTTTTTCAGCAGCTCGTCAAAGGGCTGGGCCTCGTAATCGGTGGCGCAGATGGCCGCGCCCATGGCGGCGAAGCAGTCGCCGTCCTCGGGGAAGACGGCGTGGGCTTCGTCCAGCTGGAGCGTTTCCACAAAGCGCTGGCGCAGGCCCATGAGGAAGTGGAGGGGTCCGCCCAGAAAGACGATCTTGCCCTTGAGTTCCCGGCCCTGGGTCAGCCCGGCCACCGTCTGATCCACCACGGCCTGGAAGATGGACGCGGCCACGTCCTCCTTGCGGCCGCCCTGATTCAGGATGGGCTGGATGTCGCTCTTGGCGAACACGCCGCACCGGGAGGCGATGGGGTAGATCTTCTCGTGTTTCAGGCTCAGTTCGTCCAGCTCGTTTACCGTGACGTTCATCAGGGTAGCCATCTGGTCGATGAAGGCGCCGGTGCCGCCGGCGCAGGAGCCGTTCATCCGCTCCTCCAGCGCACCGCCGAAGAAGATGATCTTGGCGTCCTCGCCGCCCAGTTCGATGACGGCGTCGGTGTCGGGGATATAGGTGTTGACGGCGGCGGCGGTGGCGTACACCTCCTGCACGAAGTTCAGCTCCGCGGCCTTGGCTACGCCCAGTCCGGCGGAGCCGGTGATGACCAGCCGGACGTCCTGCCCGGTGAGCATATCCCGGATGGAGCGCAGGGTCTCGCAGGCGCGCTCCCGGGCCTTTGAATAATGCCGCTCGTAGGAGCGGAAAAGCAGCTTGTTATCCTCATCCAGCACCACGACCTTGACGGTGGTGGAGCCGATGTCAATGCCAACTCGCAGATTCATAGTACAGGTTACACCTCTCATTGCGCATGGCGCGATACATTCAAAAACATATTTTATAAGAAAAACCTTAATTTTTCAACCGTCTATTTTACACAGGAATGGAAAATTTGACGGGGAAAGGGGATTGACAAAGAGCAAAAACGTGGTTTTAGATTTTTTAATCAATATTGTATTGAAATTTAATATTATATCAGGTATAGTATAGACGGAAAGGAAGTGAGACTATGTCTTTCGCAATGGGCACGCCGCTGCTGGACGGCTGTGTGCTGGCGGTGCTGGCGGAAGAGGATACCTACGGCTATGCCCTGACCCAGCGGGTCAAAGG
>CAKUKL010000066.1 GCA_934662925.1 uncultured Oscillospiraceae bacterium
ACCCACGAGCATATCGTCCAGCCCGGGCTGGTCTACCTCTCCCACCCCACGGAAAACGGCGTGACGTACACAAAGGCGGAGCTTACCGCCATCTCCGAGGTGTGCCGCGCCCGGGGGCTGACCCTGTTTCTGGACGGGGCCCGGCTGGCCTACGGCCTTGCCGCCCAGCCTGACTTAACGCTCCCCGACCTTGCCCGGCTGTGCGACGTGTTCTACATCGGCGGCACCAAGGTGGGTGCGCTGTTCGGCGAGGCGGTGGTCATCACAAAGCCGGAGCTGAAGCGGGACTTCCGCTATTTCATCAAGCAGCGGGGCGGTATGCTGGCCAAGGGCCGCCTGCTGGGCATCCAGTACGAGTGTCTTATGGCGGACGGGCTGTACGAGGCGCTGGGCCGCCACGGCGTGGAGCAGGCCATGCGCATCCGCGCCGCCTGCGAGGAAAAGGGCTTCGCCCTGCGGTACGACTCCCGCACCAACCAGCAGTTCCCCATCTTCCCCGACGAGGGGCTGAAAAAGCTGGAGGAAAAATACGCCTTCTCTTTCTGGGAAAAGACGGACGATACCCACACCGCCGTCCGGGTGTGCACCAGCTGGTGCACGAAGCCGGAGCACGTGGACGCCCTCATCGCCGATATCCGGGCGCTGTGAGCAAAAAAACGGCCCAGACGGTTGACAAATCCGCCTCCGCTCTATAATATAGTGTAGTTCAAAGGCTTTGAGCAGGACGAGTACCCGGTCCTTTCCCTCCCAGAGAGCCGCTCATTCGGTGTGAGAGCGGCGTGGGAACTCCGGCGAATATCCCCTGTGAGCCGCGCGGCGAAATCCACCGGGAGATTAGCTGCCGCCGGGCGTTCCCGTTACAGAGCAGTCGAGGGGCCGGAGCATCCGGCAACGAGAGTGGTACCGCAGAGGTCACAAGCGCGCCTTTGTCTCTCATCAGGGAGACAAAGGCGCTTATTATTTCGCTGAAAAAAAGATCACATACACAGGAGGAATTCCACGATGGACTACAACAAAACAGTTCACCTTCCCCAGACCGACTTCCCCATGCGGGCGGGCCTGCCCAAGCGTGAGCCGGAGCTGCTCAACGGCGAGTGGGAGCGCATCACCTACAAGAAGCTGATGAAGAAAAACGAGGGCAAGCCCAAGTTCGTGCTCCACGACGGCCCTCCCTACGCCAACGGCAACATCCACATGGGCACCGCCCTGAACAAGATCCTCAAGGATTTCATCGTCAAGTACAAGAACATGACCGGCTTCCAGGCCCCCTATGTCCCCGGCTGGGACACCCACGGCCTGCCCATCGAGTCCGCCGTCCTCAAGGACAAGAAGATCAAGCGGGACGAGATGACCACCGCCGAGTTCCGGGACAAGTGCAAGGAGTTCGCGCTGGGCTATATCGAGAAGATGACCGGCCAGTTCCAGCGGCTGGGCGTCGTGGGCGACTGGGATGATCCCTATATCACCCTGAAGCCCGAGTTCGAGGCCAAGCAGATTCAGGTCTTCGGCGAGATGGCCAAGAAGGGCTATATCTACAAGGGCATGAAGCCCGTGTACTGGTGTCCCTCCGACCAGACCGCCCTCGCCGAGGCGGAGATCGAGTACGCCGACGACCCCTGCACCACCATCTTCGTCAAGTTCCCCGTCCGGGACGATCAGGGCAAGCTGGGCCGGTACGGCGACCTGTCCAAAATGTACTTCGTGATCTGGACCACCACCCCGTGGACCATCCCCGGCAACATGGCCATCTGCGTCAACGCCGCCTTTGACTACGTGCTGCTTCAGGCCCCCAACGGCGAGATCTACATTCTGGCCGAGGGTCTGGCCGAGAGCGTCTGCAAGGCCGCCGGCATCGACTTCTCCGCCTGCAAGGTACTGGCCACCCTCAAGGGCAGCGAGTTCGAGCTTATGACCGCCAAGCACCCCCTCTTCGACCGGGACAGCGTCCTGCTGTGCGGCGACCACGTGACGCTGGAGGCCGGTACCGGCTGCGTCCACACCGCCCCCGGCTTCGGCGCCGACGACTTCAACATCTGCCGGGCCTACGACGCCGCGGGCAAGACCAACATCGGCGTGCCCGTCCCCGTCAACGCCAAGGGCGTCATGACCGACGAGCGCTACAACGGCCAGTTCTACGCCAAGGGCAACGACATGGTGGTGGCCGATCTGGAGGCCGGGGGCGCTCTGCTGGCCAAGGAGAAGATCACCCACTCCTACCCCCACTGCTGGCGCTGCAAGAACCCCATCATCTACCGCGCCACCGAGCAGTGGTTCTGCTCCGTGGACGCCATCAAGGACGCCGCCGTCAAGTCCTGCGACAACATCAAGTGGCACCCCGCCTGGGGCAAGGACCGCATGACCGCCATGATCTCCGAGCGCAACGACTGGTGCATCTCCCGTCAGCGCAAGTGGGGCGTGCCCATCCCCATCTTCTACTGCGACAAGTGCGGCGCGGACATCGTCACCCCCGAGACCATCGACCGGGTGTCCGATCTCTTCCGGGAGCACGGCTCCAACATCTGGTTCGAGAAATCCGCCGACGAGCTGCTGCCCGAGGGCTTTGTCTGCCCCAAGTGCGGCCATGACCACTTCTCCAAGGAGTCCGACATCATGGACGTGTGGTTCGACTCCGGCTCCACCCACGCCGCCGTGCTGGACGAGCGGCCCGAGCTCCAGTTCCCCGCCGACGTGTATCTGGAGGGCGGCGACCAGTACCGCGGCTGGTTCCAGTCCTCCATGCTGACCTCCATCGCCGCCAAGGGCGTGGCCCCCTACAAGCAGATCATCACCCACGGCTGGACCGTGGACGGCGAGGGCCGGGCCATGCACAAGTCCCTCGGCAACGCCGTCTCCCCCGACGAGGTCATCAAGGACTACGGCGCGGACATGCTCCGCCTGTGGGTGTCCTCCGCCGACTATACGCAGGACATGCGCATCTCTCCGGAGATCCTCAAGCAGCTGTCTCAGGCCTACCTGAAGATCCGGAACACCGCCCGTTACATGCTGGGCAACCTGTCCGGCTTCGATCCCGACCACCCCGTGGCGCCGGCCGATATGGCCGAGCTGGACCGCTGGGCCGTGGCCCAGTTCAACGAGCTGGTCAAGACCTGCCGCGACGCCTATGACCGCTACGAGTTCCACGCCGTCTACCGCGCCATCTACAACTTCTGCGTGGTGGAGATGTCCAACTTCTATCTGGACATCATCAAGGACCGGCTGTACTGCGGCGACGACGCCCAGCGCAGCTCCGCCCAGTCCGCCCTTTATCACATTCTGGACGGCATGACCCGGCTCATCGCCCCCATTCTGGCCTTCACCAGTCAGGAGATCTGGGCCGCCATGCCCCACGCCGCCAAGGATGACCCCGAGTGCGTCCTGTACAACGACATTCCCGACTACGATCCGGCGCTGGCCCTCAGCGAGGAGCAGGCCGACAAGTGGAACCGCGTCATCGCCCTCCGTGACGACGTGAACAAAGCGCTGGAGCTGGCCCGGGGCGAGCAGGGCATCAAGAAGAATCAGGACGCCGATCTGGCCCTGACCTTCTCCGGCGACGCGTGGGCCGCCTTCAAGGCCATGGGCCTTGACGAGGCGGATCTGGCCGCCGTCTGCATCGTGTCTGCCGTCACCGCCGCCGAGGGCGAGGGCGAAGGCTACAAGGGCGAGGAGTTCGACGGCCTGACCGTCAAAGTCTCCCCCGCCGCCGGCGCCAAGTGCCCCCGCTGCTGGAACCACGACGTCCGCATCGGCACCGCCGGGCATCACGCCGAGCTGTGCGACCGCTGCGCGCGGGTGCTGGGTGAATAAATAAAAAAACTCCCCTGAGGTCACTCAGGGGAGTTTTTTATGCAAAGGGCGAAGGCCTTTGCACCGCTTTCCTTCTTTCGAAAGAAGAGAAAAGTTAAGGGCTTTCGCCCTTAGGGCGAGTTCCTTTTCGCTCGTGCGAAAAGGAACCAAAAGCACGCTTAGAGGGAAAACGCGGATTCGACTTCGAATGCGAAGGGCGCATTCTCGCTCATAGCGTTTTCCCCCTAAGAACCCCAAGGTTTACGGGGGCGCAATGAAATAGTGCAGCGTTCTACTGACCGGCGCGGGGTAAGCCGACACGCGAAGCCGCTGTTTATCGCTGCCGCTCCAATGGAGATTGTTATAGTCTACCGGGCCATCGGTCAGCGCCTGCTCTATAAGTTTGCTTGCGGCTGCGGTGGCTCTACCGAGCGCATTTCTCACAAGTCTGAACCAGCGCAGCGGCAGCAGAAAGAGAAGGACTGCGTCTTAACGAAGGAGTCGGAAACCGTTCTGTGGCATGGCAATAACAGAATTATTCCAGACCCCACTAAGGGGTACACAGGGGATTATCCCCTGTGCGTGCTTTTGGTGACTTTTCGCACGAACGAAAAGTCACCCCAGCGGAGCGTCCGCGGAGGACGCTCAAAGTCTTTCGCCGCTTTTTCGGCGAATACGAAAAAGGGATTCAGGAGCCTGACGCCCCTGCAAATTTTCAATGCCTTCGCCCTTGCGATTTCCCCCATTTTCATGTAAAATGAATATTCCCACAAAACGAAAGGAAGCGATGACCGTGGCGGCGCTGCTGATGCCCAACGAAATACTGTCCATGTCGGCCCAGGCCGCCCGGCGCATCATCGGCGCGGGCAGCGGGGACTGCGCCCTGCTCTACCTCGCCCTGCTGGACTGCGGCGGGGACGAGCGCCGGGCCAGAGCCGCCCTGAAATGGAACGAGCAGCGGCTGGACGAGGCCTTCGCCCTGCTGGAAAAGCTGGAGCTTGCCCGGCGGGATACCGCCGTACCCCCGGCCCCGGCGGTGACGGAGGCTCCGCCCCCGGAGTACAGCCGCTCCGACGTGGCCGCCGCGCTGGAGCGGGAGAGCGCCTTCTCCGGGCTGTACCGGGCGGTGGAGAGCTGCCTCGGCATGCCCATGAACGATGCCGACCTCAAATCCCTCTACACCATTTACGACTATCTGGCTCTGCCGCCGGAGGTCATCCTCATGCTGGCCCACTGGTGCGCCGCCGAGACGGAGCGCAAATACGGCCCGGGACGCCGCCCCCGGATGACAGCGGTGAAAAAGGAGGCCTTCCGCTGGAAGCGGCTGGGCCTCGACACGGTAGAGGCTGCCGAGGACTTCCTCCGCCGCCAGCAGGCCGTCTCCGGCCGGGAGCGGGACATCCTCCCCCTGCTGGACATCCACGGCCGCCCCGCCGTGGACCGGGAACGGGAATACATATCCGCGTGGGTGGAGATGGGCTTCGCCGACGATGCCATCCGCCTTGCCTACGAGCGGACGCTGTTCCAGAAGCAGCAGATGAACTGGCCGTACATGAACTCCATCCTCAAGCGCTGGCATCAGGCGGGCTTCCACACCGCCGCCCAGGTGCAGGCCGGGGACAAGCCCGTCCAAAAGACTGGAAAGCCCCGCGCGTCCTCCGCGCCCGCCCCGGCCCGGGAGGACCGGCAGCAGTCCGCCCAGCAGCTCCGCCGGGACGTGGACTGGATGGACGAATTTTTGAAGCAGCAGAAAGGTGGATGACCCATGTCCTACGAGCCGAAGATCGTCCAGCGGGCCTCCGCCCGGCTGGCCCGCCGCCGGGACATCCGGGAGCGGAAGCGCTACATGCTGGAGCAGCAGCTCTATAAGCAGGAGCCCCGTCTGGCCCAGCTGGACCGCGCCCTCCGGGGCACCATGGTGGAACTCACCGACCTCATCGCCGCCGGAAAGCCGGTGGACGCCGACGGGCCGGAGATCGCCGCCATCCGGGCAAAAAACCTCGACTTACAGGCCCGGCGGGCGGAGCTGCTCCACACGCTGGGATACGCCCCCGACGCGCTGGACGACACCCCCGCCTGCCCCAAGTGCGGCGACACCGGCTGGGTGGGCACGGAGATGTGCGGCTGCCTGAAGGAGCTGTGCGCGCAGGAGCAGCTCAAGGAGCTGTCCTCCCTCTTAAATCTCAGCGAGGGGCAGAGCTTCGACAACGCCCGGCTGGACGTGTACTCCGACCAGATCTGGCCGGACATGGGCCGCTCCCCCCGCTCCCACATGGAGGGGGTCATCGCCATCTGCCGGGACTACGCCCGCCAGTTCGGCCATTTTCCGCTGAAGAACCTGTTTTTCTCCGGAGCCACCGGGCTGGGCAAGACGTTCCTGTCCGGCTGCATCGCCCGGGAGGTGTCGGAGCGGGGCTTTTCTGTGGTGTACGACACCGCCATCCACCTCTTTTCCGTGTTCGAGGCAAAAAAGTTCTCCCGGGACGCCGACGAGGGCCAGCAGGCGAAGGACGGCACCCGGCGCTACCTCAACTGCGCCCTGCTCATTCTGGACGATCTGGGCAGCGAGCTGACCACCCCCTTTGTCCAGTCCGCCCTGTACGAGCTGATCAACAGCCGTCTGGTGGCCGACCGGGCCACCATCATCTCTTCCAACCTGACCATGGACGACGTCCGGGGCCGGTATTCGGCTCAGGTGGCCTCCCGTCTGGCGGGAGAATACCGGACCCTCCCCTTCTTCGGCGAGGACATCCGGCTGCAAAAGTGAAGCGCCCTACCCGCTTTGAATATAACAGGAGGTCACAGCCATGAAAAAGAAGACTGTCATCGCACTGGTCATCGTCATCGCCGCCGCGGCCTTTGTCTGCACGAATTTCATCGGGAGAAAGCCCTTCGCAAACCTCAAAGCGGAGGACATCGCCAGCGCGTCCGTCCGTCTGGTGCCGCCGGACCAGACGGTCCCGGTGACTGACCTCGACGCGCTGGCCGCCGCCCTGAACGACGCCATGGTCTACCGCAAAGACGGCTCCTACACCGAATACAACGGGCAGGCGGTCATCTATACCATCGTCCTGAACGACGGGACGGAGCGCACCGTCAACGCCTACAGCCCCTTCCTCATCATCGACGGCGTCGGCTACCGGGCAAACGCCGGGTCCTGCGAGCAGCTGGCCCGGATCGCGGACGGCATGATTTCATAAAAAGCCTCTGCACGGAAGTTGTCCACACAAGGTGTCAAGAATGTTGAAAAACCTCGCAGAGTTTCGCCGCAGCGGCGAAATTCTGCGAGGTTTTTTGTCGTTTGATGCCCCGGACGCGGGGTTTTTCCTTTATTCCTTTTCCAGAAAGTTTGTGGCCTCGATGTCCGCCGTGGCCAGCGCCATGGCCAGCGGGTACTGCCGCAGGGCCTGCCCCACGGTGCGGCTGTCCTCCGGGCCGGAAAAGCCCATGTGCCAGCGGATGGCCATGGCCTCCTCCCGGGTGAGCCGCATGAAGCCGGAGATGATGTAAACGCTCTTCTCCCCGTGGCCGTAGGGGAGCTTGTCCTCGAAGAAATAGGTCTGCACCTTTTCCCACTGGCCGGTCTGCTCGTTCTTCACGTTCCGGGTGCCGGAGCGGTAGCAGCCGATCTTGCAC
>CAKUKL010000067.1 GCA_934662925.1 uncultured Oscillospiraceae bacterium
CACTCGATGCAGTCCATGCCGTGCAGCACGTTCTGCCAGGTGTCCACGTCGCCCTTCATCAGGTACTTGTACATGAAAATGGGCTCCAGACGGATGGGGCACACGCCCACGCACTTGCCGCAGCGGATACACTGGGGATCCTCGACGTACTGCTCCTCCTTGTCGGCGAAGGCCAGCATGGCGCCGGTGCCCTTGCCCACGGAGACGTCCACGTCGTACTGGGCCAGGCCCATCATCGGGCCGCCCATGATGAGCTTGTAGGTCTCGTCCTTCAGGCCGCCGCAGGCGTCAAACAGCTTGGTAATGGGGGTGCCGATGGGGCACTCGATGTTCTTGGGCTCGATGACGCCGGAACCGGAGACGGTGACGATCTTGTTGACCACGGGCATACCCTCATACACCGCGCGGTAGATGGCGCAGGTGGTGTTCAGGTTGAAGATGCAGCAGCCTGCGTCGGCGGGCAGCTTGCCGCTGGGGACCTGACGGCCGGACACGGCCTGGACCAGCTGCTTTTCAGCGCCCTGGGGATAGCGGGTGTGCAGGACCTCCACCACCACGGGGGCATTCAGCTCCGCGATGGTCTTGTTCAGCACGTCGGCCGCGTTCTGCTTGTTGGCCTCGATGCCGATGTACACCTTGTCCACGCCGAAGCACTTGGCCAGCAGGGTCGCGCCCTTGATGACCTGCTCCGGACGCTCCAGACAGGTGCGGTGGTCGCCGGTGATGTACGGCTCGCACTCTGCGGCGTTGATGATAACGTAGTCCACCTTACCCAGACCGGAGCTGATCTTCACATGGGTGGGGAACGTTGCGCCGCCCTGGCCGACGATGCCGGCGTTCTTGACGATCTCCACCAGCTGCTCAGGCGTCAGGCTGTCGGGGTCCGCCACGGGCTTGACTTCCTCGGACACTTCGTTCTGGAAGTCGTTCTCAATGACCACGGACATCATCTTGCCGCCCATGGAGAAGGGCCGCGGCTCCACGGCCTTCACCGTGCCGGAGATGCTGGCGTGGATGGGTGCGGAAACGAATCCGCCGGGTTCGCCGATCCTCTGTCCAATTTTTACCTTGTCGCCCACCGCAACGATAGGCTTGCAAGGTGCACCGATGTGCATAGACATGGGAATGACCACCTCAGCCGGGGCTGCCAGCTGTTCGATGGCCTTTTCATTGGTCGCGGCCTTCATGTCATTGGGATGAACGCCGCCAAAGAAAGCTTGTGCCATTGTCTTCACCTCATCTTACTACCGGGTGGCGCTATGCCACCGCATACTGTCTTAAATATTACAACAAAACTTTTCTCTTGTCCAGCCCCGCGTTGAAATTCCCACGTTTTTTTGCGGTTTTTGTCGGAAACTTCACCGGCAAAGACCGCCTCTTGTGTTTTTCGGGCAGCTGTGCTACACTATACGGTAGAGGGACGGACACCGCCGGAAAAAACTTCCTGCACTGCGGCAGACGGTCCTCCGCCGGATATCAAACTCTATTCCGAAAGGATGGTATTTTAGTATGGTACTTGACCGTGGTTCCCTGAAGCGGGAGTCCAAGGTGCTGCTGAAGACCGCACAGGTCAGCCCTTACCTGTTTACGCTGGTACTGCTGGCCATCATGTTCGTCATCAACGGCATCAGCGACTATGTGCAGATGGACGACGAGTTCGCCTATGTCTACTCCCTGCGGTTCGATATGGATCTGAGCTTCCTGGCGCTGCACCGGGCCTTCCCCGCTTTTGCGGTGTGGTTTGTGACCATCGTGTGCACGCTGCTTGGCGTGGTGCTCACCGTCGGTGCATCCCTGTATCACCTGGGCATCCGCCGCGGCGAGGAGATGCCCTTCGTCACCCTGTTCGATGGCTTCGCCTTCGCCGGGAAGATCATTCTGCTGTACGTCGTGCAGGTCATCTTCATCTCCCTGTGGACGCTGCTGCTGGTGGTCCCCGGGATCGTGGCGGCCTACCGCTACCGCTTTGCTATGCTGAACCTGTGCGAAAACCCGGAGATCGGCGTCATGGAGGCCCTCAACATGAGCAAAGCCCAGACCCTGGGCTTCAAGTGGCAGCTGTTCGTGCTGGATCTGAGCTTCATCGGATGGAATATTCTGGTGAGTCTGACACTGGGCATTCTGGATATCTGGGTGGCACCCTATCGGGCGCAGGCCAACATCGCCTTCTTCCAGGAGATCAAAAAGATCAAGGGCGTAGGCTTCTTCCCGCCGCGGCCGGAGGATGACGATCAGTTCCGTCCCCATGACCCCTTTGGCGAGGATAACTGGTAATATGCAGAGAACAAGCCCCGGGGCATCGCTCCGGGGCTTGTTGTATTCACGCTTCGGCGGGAGCCGCTTCCTCCGCCTGCGGCATCTCAGTCGGGGCGCTGCCGTCGAAGGGCGTCTCCAGACAGGTCAGGTCCCGCAGGCACCTGCGGAAGTCGTGACAGAAGGCCGCATACTCATAGCCGGTGCAGATACGCTCGTCCATAACGATGCCCAAAGGCATCATCTTCTTGGTCAGGTCACCGTTCATGTAGTTAGGTACCGGCTTGCCCATGCAGACGAACACGCTGGTGGTGCCGAATTCATAGCAGTGGTGGTGGATGTAGCTGGTCTTGATAGAAGCCAGGTTGGTGATGAACATACTGGTGTGGAAGGGGCTCAGGTCGATGATCTTCCGGGGCAGCAGGCCATGCTTGTCCAGATGGTAGGCCAGCCAGATCACGAACTTGGGCAGGCCGGGGATGGAGAACATCATCTTGGCAAACTTGTCGGTGCTGTTCTTCTGCTCCGTCTGGCTGTTGACGGCGATGGCATCGGTGATCTTCTGGTTGATGGTGAAAATAGTATCCTTGGGCTCCAGATAGATTTTCAGCGTCGTCTCATCCGGGCTGCCGTCGGCCCGCTTTTTCAGGATGACAAAGGAGACGCAGAAATGGTTGCGCTCATAGAGATGACTGTTGACCACAAACCAGTTGAGCTTGGGGTTGGTCTGATAGGCCTTGTAATAGGCGGCGATGATCACCGCCATGTGGTTGATGCGGATCCCAGCGCGCCGTTTTTCGCGGATATAGGCCTTGATGCCCTCCTCGTCGATGTTTTCGGTGATGGTGTTCCAGGCATCGTACCGCTTGGGCATGATGTAGGGAATGGCTGCCACGATGGGGGGCAGGTCCTTTACTCGCTTTCCGTCAGGGCGCATGAGCAGTTCCTCGATTCTGTCTGTATTGTATCCATCATAGACCATATGGCCGCGGATTGCAAGCTGTTGTTTTCTTTTCCGAATAGGTGCGGAAAAGAAATTTTTTCTTTACCTTTCCGCACGATGTTGATATAATAAAGTATTAGTAATGTTATCATGGGATGAAAGTTCCATTTATTATGCAGAGAGGAAGGTGACCGCCGTGCGGTTCAGCAAGTGGCATATCGCGCCGGAAAAGCCGGAGGCGCAGGCATGTCTGCGCGCGGCCGGCTATCCCTATCTGGTGGCCGCCGTGCTCTCCGCCCGCGGCATCGAAACGCCGGAGCAGGCCGCCGCCTTTCTGGAGCGTGAGGACAAGCTGACCATCAGTCCCTTCCTGATGCGGGACATGGACAAGGCCGCGGCGCGTGTGCAGCAGGCGATCGCGAATAGCGAGAGGATCGCCGTGTTCGGCGACTATGATGTGGACGGCATCACCGCCACCTGTATTCTGGTAGACTATCTCAAGAGCCGGGGCGCCGACGTGGTGCACTACATTCCCCGGCGCATCGAGGACGGCTACGGTCTCAGCCGTGACGCCATCAAGGGCCTTTTCGACCAGGGCGTGCGCCTGCTGGTAACGGTGGACTGCGGCATCACCGGTGTGGAAGAGGTGGACTACGCCAACTCACTGGGGCTGGACGTGGTCATCACCGACCACCACGAGTGCCGGGAGGTCCTGCCCCGGGCCGTGGCTGTGGTGGACCCCCACCGGGCGGACTGCGCGTACCCCTTCAAGCATCTGGCCGGCTGCGGCGTGGCGCTGAAGCTGGTGCTGGCCCTGGGCGGGCCGGACCGGGAGGAGCCTCTCTTTGCCCGGTACTGCACGCTGGCGGCCATCGGCACGGTAGCGGACGTCATGCAGATGTCCGGCGAAAACCGCACCATCGTCTCCCGCGGGCTGGCCACGCTGGAGCACTCGGACTTTATCGGCCTGCACGCCCTGCTGCGGGAGGCGGGTCTGAGCGGGAAGGAGATCTCCTCGGTGCAGATCGGCTTTGTGCTGGCGCCGCGGATCAACGCTGCCGGACGCATGGGCGCGGCGGACAAGGCGGCGGAGCTGCTGCTGTGCACCGATCCCGCCGCGGCGGAGGCCATGGCTAAGGAGCTGTGCGCTCTGAACCGGGAGCGCCAGAACGTAGAGCAGGATATCTACACCCAGGCGGAGGAGATGATCGACCGGATGCCGGAGCGCCAGCGCAGCGCGCTGGTGCTGGAGAGCAGCCGGTGGCACCAGGGCGTGGTGGGCATCGTGGCCAGCCGCCTGTCGGAAAAATACTCCCGACCCAGCTTTATGATCCATCTGAACGGCAGCACCGGCAAAGGCAGCTGCCGCAGCTGGGGCGGCTTTAATCTGTTCGCCGCGCTGGAAAGCTGCAAGGACCTGCTGCTGGGCTTCGGCGGACATGAGCTGGCGGCGGGCTTTACCATCGACCGCAGCAACATACCGGCCTTCCGGGACCGGATGAATGAATACGCCCGCAGCTACTGCGGCGGACAGCAGCCGGAGTCGGCGCTGGAGATCGACGTGGCCATCGCCCACCCCGCCGCGGTGACGCTGGAGGAGCTGGAGGCCCTGTCCGTGCTGGAGCCCTATGGCAGCGGCAACGCCAGACCGCTGTTCTGCCTGCTGGGCGCCACGCTGCTGCGGACCCAGAACGTGGGCCAGAACCGGCATCTGAAGCTGCGGCTGGGCAAGGGCTGCGCCCAGTTCGACGGCATATTCTTCTCCACCGTGGCCGAGCGCTGCGGGTGCCATCCGGGCGACCGGGTGGACGCGGCATTTTATTTGCAGATCAATGAGTTCCGGGGCAGCCGGACGGTACAGCTGCAGATGGTGGACATCCGGCCCTCCCTCTGCGCCAGCGGGCGGGAGCAGGAGGCGCTGACACTGGCCCACCGGTGCGCCGCCGGAAAGGCCGTTTCTCTGCGGGAGGCGCGGCGGGCGCTGCCCACCCGGGAGCAATTCGCCGCCGCCTGGCGGTTTTTAGACCGGACAGTGCCCGAGGACGGGCTGACCACAGACCGCTTGCCGCTGCTGCGGCTGATGGCGGCGGAGCTGGGCGGCGCGGAACCGGTACTGCGGGCAGCCATGTGCGCCGCGGTGTTCCGGGAACGGGGATTGCTGGACTGGCAGCTGAACGGCGACGCCATCACGCTGCATCTACGGCGGGGACAACACGTAGCACTGGATCAGTCGCCGCTGATGAACACGCTGCAAAACGATAACGAGAAGGGAGGTGGTGCGCTGTGACACCTCAGGAGCAATACGAACATCTTGTGGAGACGGTAAAGGGCTACAACCCGGCGGCGGGCTTTGACCAGATACGCGCCGCCTATGAATTCGCCGATACCCACCACGCGGGGCAGAACCGCAAGGACGGCTCGCCCTTTATCACACATCCCCTGGCGGTGGCACAGATCGTGGCGGAGGAGCTGCACCTGGACACAGAGTCTATTGTGGCGGCCCTGCTGCACGACACCATCGAGGATACCACCGCCACCCACGAGGAGCTGGCAAAGCTGTTTTCCCCTACGGTGGCGGATCTGGTGGAGGGCGTCAGCAAACTGACGCGGGTCCACTACACCTCCAAAGAAGAGGAGCAGATGGAGAACCTGCGGAAGATGCTCATGGCCATGGCTAAGGACATCCGGGTCATCCTCATCAAGATCTCCGACCGGCTGCACAATATGCGCACCATGGAGTACCAGACGCCGGAGAAGCAGAAGCAGAAGTCCTTTGAGACTATGGAGATCTACGCTCCCATCGCACACCGACTGGGTATGCAGAAGATGAAATGGGAGCTGGAGGACCTGTCGCTGAAGTATCTGGACCCGGTGGGCTACCGGGAGATCACCGAGGCGCTGGATGAGAAGGCCGCGGAGTACGACGGGTTCATGTCCGCCGTGCACGACCGCATCGTCACGCGGCTGAAGGAGGAGGGCATCGACGCCACGGTCTACGGCCGGATGAAGCACCCCTACTCCATCTACCGCAAAATGTACACCCAGAACAAGAGCCTGGACGATGTGTTCGACCTGTTCGCCTTCCGGGTCATTGTGGACACGGTGGCGGACTGCTACAACGTGCTGGGCATCATCCACGACCTGTTCAAGCCCATTCTGGGCCGGTTCAAGGACTACATCGGCACGCCGAAGCCCAATATGTACCAGAGCCTGCACACCACGGTGGTGGGCGAGAGCGGCATCCCCTTCGAGGTACAGATCCGGACGAAGGAGATGCACGAGGTGGCGGAGTACGGCGTGGCCGCCCACTGGAAGTACAAGCAGAACGGCCAGGGCGCCGGGGACGAGCGCAGCTATGAGTGGGTGCGCCGCCTGCTGGAAAATCAGGAGGACGCCGACGCCGAGGACTTCATCCACTCCCTGAAGGTGGATATGTTCGCCGACGAGGTGTTCGTGTTCACCCCCAACGGCGACGTGATCAACCTGCCGGCCGGGGCCACGCCCATCGACTTCGCCTATACCATACACTCCGCCATCGGCAACCACATGGTGGGCGCCAAGGTCAACGGGCGGATCGTGCAGTTCGACTACCACCTCCGCAACGGCGACGTGGTGGAGGTGATGACCAGCAAATCCGCCCACGGTCCCAGCCGTGACTGGGTGAAGATCGCCCGCAGCAGCAACGCCCGCAGCAAGATACGCCAGTGGTTCAAGAAGGAAAAGCGGGACGAGAACATCGTCAACGGCCGTCAGAGCTTCGAGTCGGAGCTGAAGCGCACCGGCGTGACGCTGAAGGAGCTGACCAACGAGGAGAACCTGCCCGGTGTGCTGAAGAAACTGTGCTTCACGTCGCTGGACGATATGTACGCCGCCATCGGCTACGGCGGCATCTCCGCCCTGAAGGTCATGGGGCGGCTGCGGGAGGACATCCAGCGCATCATCCACCAGCACCAGACGGAGCGGCAGGAGGAGGTGCCTGTGGCGGACCAGCCGCAGCTCATGCGTCCCGCTGTGCCCCAGCGCGCCAAGGGCGAGCAGGGGATCGTGGTGGAGGGTCTGACCAACTGTCTGGTGAAGTTCTCCAAGTGCTGCACCCCTGTGCCGGGAGACGATATCGTGGGCTTCATCACCCGCGGCTACGGCATTTCCGTGCACCGGGCGGACTGTCCCAACGCGGACCCGGCCCGGCGCAAGCCCAGCGAGGCGGGCCGGTGGAT
>CAKUKL010000068.1 GCA_934662925.1 uncultured Oscillospiraceae bacterium
GTGCAGGAGTGCGCCCACCGGCATCTGGACGGGGTGGAGAACGTCCACCTCATCGAGCCGCTGATGGCCGACGAGATGCACAACCTCATGGCCCGCTGCTATCTGGTGATGACCGACTCCGGTGGCCTTCAGGAGGAGGCCCCCGCACTGGGCAAGCCGGTGCTTGTCCTCCGGCGGGAGACGGAGCGGCCCGAGGCGGTGGCCGCCGGAACGGTGAAGATCGCCGGGACGGAGGAGGACGCCATCCTCGCCATGGCGGAGAAGCTGCTCCGGGACCGGGCGGCCTACGACGCCATGGCTCACGCCGTCAACCCTTACGGGGACGGCCACGCCTGCCGGCGCATCGCGGACGCTATTTTGTATCATTTCGGCCTGCGGCAGCAGCCGCCGGAGCCCTTCGGGGGCTAAGAACACACAGGCCCGGAAAGGGGGGAACGGGAGTTGGACGAAAAAAAGCGCACGCTGCTGGCAGTGGTCATTTCCTGCATCATCCTGCTGGCGGTGGGGTACAGCTTCGGCCTGAACTTCTTCCGTTCCACCCCGGAGATCGTGGTGGCCGATACCAGTACCTCTCCCGGCGTGTCTGCCGGGCCGGATGCCTCCGGAAACGGGGGCGGCATCCCGGTGGAGGTCACCCGGGAGACGGTGCGGAACATCATCGCGGGCATGGAGCGCTACCGCAGCTACAGCCGCGCTCTCAGCATCCGCTACTACTGGGAGAATGGCTCCGGCGCGGTGACGGCGCAGGTCATGGCCGACGGCGGTTGGACCCGGTGCGACGTCACGCTGGCCAGCGGCCTTGTGGAGCACTCCATTCTGGGCGACGGCCACCTCTGGTACTGGTACGACGACAAGGACGACTACCTCCGCGTTCCGGCGGAGGAGGGGCAGGCCGACCTGCTTCAGTATATTCCCACCTATGAGACGGTGCTGGCGCTGGACGACAGCGGCATTCTGGACGCCGGGTACGAGGAAAAGAACGGCGAAGCCTGCATTTATGTGGAAGCCCGGGGCCAGTTGGAGCAGTATGTAGAGCGCTACTGGGTGTCAGTGACCAGCGGCCTTCTGTGGGCGGCGGAGACGGAGAAAAACGGCGTACTGGTGTACTCCATGTCCTCCGGCGGCGTGGTCAGCCCCCTCACCGGGGAGACGGCCTTCGTCCTGCCGGACGGCGGCGTCCTTCACACGCCGCAGGGCTGATCGTCGTCTCCCAGCCCCAGCAGGAGCATGAGCCCCAGCGTGATGACCAGCTCCAGATTGTCCCCTTCCAGAAAGAGAAAAAGGATGATGAGCACCAGCAGGATGTCCCCGGTGTCCAGCTCCCCCAGATGGAAATTATCCAGAACACCGCGCAGCAGCTGGCTCAGCCCGGCGGTGACGTCCCCCAACGGGGCGGAGGGCGCGTAGCTTTTCCGGGGTGGGGGAGCGGGAGCCGGGCCGGGCCGCTGGGCTTCCGGCGGCGGAGCCGGACGGCTCTGCTCCGGCTGCTGGTCGAGATAACGGTTATACACCTGCGGCTCCGCCCCCTTTCAGCGCGTCCAGCGCGATCCGGATCACCCGGGACAGCCGGGCGATCTGGACGGCTTTGTCCAGCTTTGCGTAGCGCCGCTCTTTCACGAAGGGCCGCAGGGCCTGAAGAAGGGCGGCTTTTCCGTCGTCGCCGGACTGGTACTCCTCCATGATCCGGCCCGCCATGGCCATCAGCTTCGGGTCCAGCCCGTTCCCGCCGGACAGTCCGCCCAACAGGGCGGAGAGGTCGGGGGCGTTCTGCCCGGACGGCGCGCGCTGCTCCTCCGGGGCAATTTCCTGCGGTGTTGGAGTGCTTTGCGTCTGCGGCGGGGGAGCGGGGGCGGCGCTGCCGCCGCCCAGCGACTGGGCCAGCGACATGATCTGGCTCATGGCCTGAGGGTTGCCCAGTATGGCGCTCAGCTTATCCTCCAGTTCGCTCATGGGCGATCCCTCCCCGTGCCGCTATTGCAGCGACTGCTTTGTTTTCTGGATGAGCTTCTGCCCCTCCGGGTCCCGCATAAGCCGCTGGATGGCGCTGACCAGTCCGGACGCGTCCCCCTGCGCCGCCCGGTTGGCGGCCTGTTCCAGATCGCCGCCCGCGCTGCGGCTGAGCAGCTCGAACAGCCGCTGGGTCTCGGGGCTGTCCCGCAGGCGCTCCAGTCTGGCCTGATCCTGTAGGAGTTTGGAGGTCTGCTCGCTCTGGAGCATTTCCTGAAAATTAGGCATATGGATCCCTCCTGTCTGGTTTACTCCAGTATATGCGGAGGGATGAGGTTGGTGACTGTATGAAACTGTTATTGCTGTCCGATTCCCATGGGCGTCTGGCGAACCTGCTGGACGCCGTGGACCGGGAGGAGCCGGACGCGTTGTTCCATCTGGGCGACCTGTGCGAGGACGCGGAGGATCTGGCCGCGGCGTATCCGGAGCTTCCGGTGACCATGGTGGCCGGAAACTGCGACGGCTGGGGCGCTTCCGCCCCCGGCGAGACGGAGGTCACGGTGGAGGGCGTGCGGTTTTTCCTCACCCACGGCCATCTCTACCGGGTCAAGCAGGGGCTGGGGCCGCTGCGCAATGAGGGCCTTGCCAGGGGCGCGGACGTGGTGTGCTTTGGGCACACCCACGTGCCGGTGGTGGAGGAGGACTCCGGCGGGCTGTGGCTCGTCAACCCGGGCACGGCCGGCGGGATCGGGAACCGAGCCACCTACGGGGTGGTCATCATAGAGCGCGGACAGAAGTCCGTGGAGATCAAGGAGCTGTGAGCAAAATGCTGCTGGCAATCGATGTGGGCAATACCAATATGGAGTTCGGCGTGTACGACGGGGACAAGCTGCTGGGCTCCTTCCGGATGATGACAAAGAACAACGCCACCTCGGACGAGATCGGCCTGCTGGCCTGTCAGTACTTCGAGCGCTTCGGCATTGACCGGACGGCCATCGAGGCGGTGATGGTGGCCTCGGTGGTGCCGCAGGTCATGTATACCCTCAGCGCCGCCATGGTGAAGTATCTGGGCCTGACGCCCATCGTGGTGGACGTGGACGTTCCCTCCGGGCTGAGCTACGGCCCGCTGGTGACGGACGAGCGGCTGGGCGCCGACCGGGCGGTGGCCTGCGTGGCGGCCATGAAGAAGTACGGCCGCCCCCTCATCGTGCTGGACTTCGGCACCGCTACCACCGTGGACGCGGTGAGTGCCGACGGCGTTTACATGGGCGGCTGCATCTCCGCCGGTCTGCGGGTGACCATGGACGCGCTGGCGTCTAACGCCGCCATGCTGCCCAATGTGGAGCTGAACAAGCCGGAAAAGGTGCTGAACTTCACCGCCGTGGGCCATATTCAGGCGGGCGTCGTGGGCGGATACGTGGGCGCCATGGAATACCTGATCCGGCAGGCGAAGAAAGAGCTGGGCTGCCCGGACGTCAGGGTGGTGGCCACCGGCGGCCTTGCCCGGCTCATCACGAAGCACACCGGCCTCATCAACATCGTGGACGGCGAGCTGATCCTCGACGGCTTGCGGATGATCTGGGAGGATTCCCGGAAGTAATGCGGTATGTCAAAAATCCCCCTGCGGGCACGCCCGCAGGGGGATTTTTCGTTTCTTCTCAGCGCTCCAGCTTGGCCTGCGTCTTGGCCAGAAACTTCGCCGGCTTGATGATAAAGCGCTCATGGGTGCCCCGGCCGATCTCACCGGCCTCGTCGTAGGCGGCCACGCTGAAGGTGATCTTCTTGCCGTCCACGGCGGTGACTTCGGCCTCGGCCCAGACCTTCATGCCGATGGGAGTGGCGGAGGAGTGGGCCACGTCCAGATGGGTGCCCACGGAGCCCTCGTCCTCGGCCAGATAGGGCACAAGGCAGGTGGACGCGGCGTTTTCCATCAGGGCGATCATATACGGGGTGGCGAACACGGGCACAAGGCCGGAGCCGACAGCGTCGGCGGTGTTCTGGTTGGTGACAACGGTGTCGGCGCGGCCCTTAAGGCCAACTTCGATAGACATACGGATTTCCTCCTGAAATGGTAGAGTTTGTGGTCTCAGTATATACGGAAACGGGGATTTTGGCAAGAAAAAAGAGACGCCAAAGCGCCCCTTTTTTCGTTGATAATTTGTTTTGTGAGTCTGGTGCTTGCTGGATTCACGCCTCGCCTGTTCGCGACGGCTCGGACGCTATATTCAGATCCCCAACTCGATCCACAGATCGTTATACAGCGTGCGGGTCTCGGCAGGGAGGACCACGTACTCCTCGCAGCGGTCAAGGACCTCCTGCGGGGCGGCCATGATCTGGTACAGCTCTTCGTCCAGCGGCTCGCCGTAGGTCTCCTCATAATAGGCGGGGTACTGCTCCAGCGCCTCGGTGTTGGGGGAGGCGTACCAGATGTAGTCCATGTTCTTCAGGTTGGCCTCGGTGGAGGCGATGAAGTTGATCCACTCGTGGGCCTCGTCCACGTTCTGGGCGTTCTTGAGGACGCACATGGCGTCCACGAACCAGTTGGAGCCTTCCTCGGGCACCACATAGGCCAGATCCTCGTTGTTCTCCAGCATGGTCAGGTAGTCGCCGGCATAGTAGGTGGCCACGGCGGCGTTGCCCTGCTCCATCTTCTGGAACACCTCGTCCATGACCTTGCCCTGATACACGCCCCGGGCGTTGGCGTCGGCGATGAGCTGATAGGCCTCGCGGATCTCGTTTTCGTCGGTGGTGTTGACGGAGTAGCCCAGATACAGCAGAGCCAGACCGAAAGCGTCCCGGGAGTTGTTGATGAGCAGGACGTTCCCGGCGTTGGCGTCGTCAAACATGGCGCTCCAGCTGGTGATGGGGCCGTCCACCATGGTGGTGTTGTAGATGATGCCCAGCGTGCCCCAGGTGTAGGGAACGGTGTACTTGTTCTCCGGGTCGTAGGACAGGTTCTTGAACCGGTCGTCGATCTTGGAGAAGTTGGGGATCTTGCTGTAGTCCAGCTCGGCCAGCATATCCTCTTCGATAAGCTGGGAGATCATATAATCAGAGGGGACGATGACGTCGTAGTTGGCGCCGCCGTTTTTCAGCAGAGAGTACAGGGATTCGTTGCTCTCAGAGGTCTGGTAGTTGACCTTGATGCCGGTCTTCTCCTCAAATTCGTCGATCAGGTCGGTGTCGATATACTCGCCCCAGCTGCACACGTTGACGACCCGCTTGCCGCCTGTGCTGCTGCTGTTTTGACCATTCGGATCGCCGTTTGCGGTATTGCCGCCGTTGTTGTCCATGGCGCACCCGGACAGGAACAGGCCCAGCGCCATCACGCAGGCGAGGGTCAAGGCAGTGATTTTCTTCAATTGATCATTCCTCCAGTGAAATAAGTGGGATATATCTCAGGGCCGGATCGGCCCGTAAGACCGATTGGGGTCAGTGGCCGCGGCGCTTGGCCGCCCGCTCCGCCCGGGCCTCCCGGACGTTGACGATGACCAGCAGGAGCAGCACCGCCGCGAACAGCAGGGTGGAGATGGCGTTGATCTCCGGGCTGACGCGCTTTTTGGTCATGCCGTAAATGGTCATGGCCAGCGTGGACGTGGACGAACCGGCGGTGAAATAGGAGATGACGAAGTCGTCGATGCTCATGGTAAATGCGATGAGCGCGCCGGACACGATGCCCGGCTTGATCTCCGGGATGATGACCTTGCGGAAGGCCTGCATCCACGTGCAGCCCAGATCCTGCGCCGCGTCCACCAGATTGCGGTCCATCTGCCGCAGCTTGGGGGTGACGTTGAGGATCACGTAGGGGATGTTGAAGGAGATATGGGCCAGCAGCAGCGTGCCGAAGCCCAGATACAGCCGGGGCGCGGTGAGCCGGTAGGTGCTCTCCATCCAGCCGACAAAACCGTTCCACCCGGCGAAGGCCGCCACGAAGAACAGGCACAGGGACACGCCGGTGACGATGTCCGCGTTCATCATGGGGATGTCGTTGATGACCATCAGCGGCTTGCGCCAGCGGCGGCGCATACTGTACAGGCCGATGGCGGCGAAGGTGCCCGCGATGGTGGAGATGACGGTGGCCAGCAGGGACACCAGCAGGGTGGTGTACACGCTGCTCATGACGATGCGGTCCTGAAACAGCTCGGCATACCACTTCAGAGAGAAGCCCTTCCACACCACACTGCTGTTTCCGGCGTTAAAGGAGTAGATGATGAGCAGCACGATGGGGGCGTACAGGAACAGGAAGATCAGCGCCATGAACAGGCGTCCGCCCAGACGATTCTGTTTTTTCATAGCATCACCGCCTGTTCTTCGCCCTCGCCAAAGTGGTTCATGATCCACATGCACACCACGACGATGATCATCATCACCAGCGCGATGGCGGAGCCGAGGTGGGGGTTGTACGCGCCGCCCAGAAACTGCTGCTCGATGAGGTCGCCCAGCATCATCTGGGTGCCGCCGCCCAGCAGGCGGGAGATGGCGAAGGTGGACACCGAGGGGACGAACACCATGGTCACGCCGGATAGGATGCCGGGGATGGACAGAGGAAAGATGACCTTCCGGAACACGGTGAAGGAATTGGCCCCCAGATCCCGGGCCGCCTCCAGCAGGGAGTGGTCCAGCTTGACGATGACCGAGTAGATGGGCAAAATCATGAAGGGCAGGTAGTTATACACCATGCCCAGCACTACCGCGCCTGGGGTGCCGATCATCTGGAAGTGGGTGATGGGCACATACTTCGACGGATCGGCGGCGAAGTGCAGGGCGATGGCGTTGTAGAGGTCGATGACCCCGATTTTCTGAAACAGCTGGTTGAGCAGGCCGTTGTTCTCCAGAATGGACATCCAGGAGTAGGTCCGCAGCAGGAAGTTCACCCACATGGGCAGCATGATGACCACCGAGGCGATCCGCTGGAACCGGGGCCCCTCCCGGGCGATCATGCAGGAGATGGGGTAGCCGATGAGCAGGCAGATGAGCGTCGCGATAATGGCCAGCTGGAAGGACCGGATGAAAATGGACAGATACGTTCCCATCCGGGTAAAGTTTTCAAAGGTAAAGGAGCCGTCTGCGGTGGTGAAGGCGTAAACGACCACCATGACGATGGGGGCCACCACCAGCAGCGCCATCCACACCACGTAGGGGACGGCGAACCCGGAGAGCTTATTCTTCATCCTCGCTCTCCTCCTCATCCAGCTCGTAGCTGGCGTCGCCGATCTCGTCGTATTCCTCGGAATAGGAGGAGTAGTCGCCGAACATGCCGGAGTAGGAACTCTTTTTCATCACATGGATGCCGTCGGGATCGATCTTGATGCCGATAAGGCTGCCAACAGGGGACAGGTCGGTGGTCTGAATCAGCCACTTAAAGCCGTAAAAGTCCACGATAATGTCGTACTGCATCCCCTTGAAGGTCACGTTGGTCACGGTGCCCTTCAGCTGGCCCTGGTCCTCGGGGACGATGTCCACGT
>CAKUKL010000069.1 GCA_934662925.1 uncultured Oscillospiraceae bacterium
GCATAGGAGGTCATCTCCGCCATGGGCACCTCGGCCTCGATCTCCTGCTCGCCGTCGCCGGTGGGGCTCATGCCCATCACCCGGCCCCGGCGCTTGTTCAAGTCGCCGATGACATCGCCCATGTAGCTGTCGGGCACGACCACCTTCAGCTCGCCCACAGGCTCCAGCAGGACGGGGTTGGCCTCGGGCATGGCGGCCTTATAGGCCAGCTGGGCGGCGGTCTTAAAGGCGATCTCGGAGGAGTCCACGGGGTGGTAGCTTCCATCGTAGAGAACGGCCTTCAGGTTGACCACGGGATAGCCCGCCAGCACGCCGTGGACGCAGGCTTCCTTGATGCCCTTTTCCACAGCGGGGAAGAAGTTCTTGGGCACGGAGCCGCCGAAGACCTCCTCGGCGAACACGGGCTCTTCGCTCTCGGGGTTGGGCTCGAAGCGGATCCACACGTCGCCGAACTGGCCGGAACCGCCGGTCTGCTTCTTGTGGCGGCCCTGCTTGGAGACGGTCTTGCGGATCTTCTCGCGGTAGGCCACCCGGGGTTCCTTCAGCTCCACGTCCACGCCGAAGCGGGTCTTGAGCTTGGACACCAGCACGTCGGTCTGGATGTCGCCGGCGGTGGTGAGCACCATCTGGTGGGTCTCGGCGTTGTTGATTACGGAGAAAGTGGGATCTTCCTCGTTGAGGCGGGCCAGACCGGCGGCGATCTTGTCGTCCTGACCGCGGGTCTTGGGGCTGATGGCCTTGGCGTAGTTGGGTTCGGCGAAGGGGATGGGCGGCAGCTTGACGTACTTGCGGGCGTCATAGAGGGTGTCGCCGGTCTTGAGCTTATCCATCTTGCCGATGGCGCCGATGTCGCCGCAGGTGAGCTCCTTGGTCTCCTCGGTCTTCTTGCCCTTCATGATATACAGGCGGCCCAGCTTTTCGTTCTGGCCGGTGGTGGCGTTGACGAGGGTCATATCGGGGGTGAGGGAGCCGGAAATGACCTTCACCAGAGAGAACTTGCCGTACTGGTCGGCAACGGTCTTGAACACGAAGGCGGCGGGGTGGGCGCCGGCGGAGACGACGTACTCCATGGGCTCGCCGTCCTCGTCCTCGGCCATGATGGGGGCGGCCTCACTGGGGGCGGGCAGCAGGTCCACGATGGCGTTGAGCAGGGCGGTGGTGCCCAGACCGGTGGAGGCGGAGCCGCACACCACGGGGATGAGGGAGCAGTCACGGACGCCGGCCTTCAGGCCCTGAATGATCTCGGCGTAGGTGAATTCCTCACCGCCGAAGAACTTCTCCATGAACTCCTCGCTGGTCTCGGCCACGGACTCCATGAGCTGGCCGTAGATCTCGTCCACCACGGAGACCTTGTCCTCGGGCAGGGGGATCTCGGAGCGCTTATTGCCCTTCATCTCATAGGCGCGCTTGTGGAGCACGTCCACGATGCCGGTGACCTTCTTGTTCTCGTCCCAGATGGGGACCACCAGCGGGGCGATATTCTTGCCGAAATACTCCCGGAGGGTATTGAAGGCGGAGTTGTAGTCCACGTTGTCCTCGTCCATCTTGGAGATGTAGACGATGCGGGGCATCTTCTTCTGGTCGAGGTAGCGCCACGCGCGCTCGGTGCCCACGGACAGGCCGCCCTTGGCGGCGCAGACCAGAACGCCCGCGTCGGCGACGGTCAGGCACTCGGCCACTTCTCCGGCAAAGTCGAAGTTGCCCGGAGTGTCCAGCACGTTGATCTTGCAGCCATTATATTCCACGGGGGCGACGGCGGCGGAAATAGAGATCTGCCGCTTGATCTCCTCCGGATCATAATCACAAACGGTGTTTCCCTCGGAGGGCTTGCCAAGGCGGTCAGTGCCGCCGGTCAAGTACAGAAGGCTCTCGACGAGGGTGGTCTTTCCGTTACCACCGTGTCCCAACAGGCAGATATTTCGAATGTTTTGCGGAGAATAGCTCATAACTTGTTCCACTCCTTACGATTTGAGGGTAGTCCGGTTCCGAGTATGTGAGCCGGTATTGACAATTATATAATAAACTGCGGCGTTTGGCAACCTGAATTTGAGAAAAATGACGAAAAATTTTAATGGACTAAATTTGCCGCGAAGAAGAGTAAAAAAACAGGGCCTGCCGCGCGGCGGCAGGCCCTGAAACAGCTCGTTATTTTTTCTTTTTCTTCTTCTCGAAGAAGTCCCGGACGGGAGTGCCGTGGGAGGTGGTTCCCTCGCCCATGGCCTCGGCAAAGGCGGTGAGGGCGTCACGCTGCTCCCCGGTCAGGTTGGTGGGGACGGTGACCCGGACGGTGACGTACTGGTCGCCCCGGCCTCGGCCGTTGACGGAGGGCACGCCCTTGCCCCGCAGACGGAAGGTGGTGCCGGTCTGGGTGCCGGCGGGCAGGTTATACTTTACCTTGCCGTCGATGGTCTCGATCTGGAGCTCCGCGCCCAGCGCAGCCTGGGTGAAGGAGACGGGCTGCTCGGTGTAGAGGTCGTAGCCGTCCCGCTCAAACCGGGGGTCGCTGATGACGGACACGTTGATGAGCAGGTCGCCCGCGGGGCCGCCGTTGAGGCCGCCGTTGCCCTGACCGCGCATGGAGATGGTCTGGCCGTCGTCGATGCCGGCGGGGATCTTCACCTTGATCTTGCGCTGCTTGCGGACCTGACCCGCGCCGCGGCAGTCGGGACAGGGCTGGTGAATGATCTTGCCGGTGCCGTTGCAGCGGGAGCAGGGGGCCGTGGTGGAGAAGGCGAACCCGCCGCCGCCCCGCTGGATGCGGACCTGACCGGCGCCGTGGCAGTCCGGGCAGATCTCCGCCGTGGTCCCGGCGGCGCAGCCCGTGCCGTGGCAGGTGTCGCAGCTCTCGGTGCGGTTGAGGGTGATCTCCTTCTCAACGCCGGTCATGGCATCCTGGAAGGTGATGGTCAGGTTGGCCCGCAGGGACGCGCCCCGCTTGGGCGCGTTGGGGTTGGCCTGCCGCTGCTGGCCGCCGAAGCCGCCGAACCCGCCGCCGCCCCCGAAGAAGGAGCCGAACAGGTCGCCCAGATCGATGTCGCCCATATCGAAGCCGCCGCCGCTGAAGCCGCCGCCCGCGCCGAAGTTGGGATCCACACCCGCGTGGCCGAACTGGTCGTACTTGGCCCGCTTATCCTTGTCGGACAGCACCTCGTAGGCCTCGTTGACCTCCTTGAACTTGGCTTCCGCCTCGGCGTTGCCGGGGTTCATGTCCGGGTGGTACTGCTTGGCCAGCTTGCGGTAGGCTTTTTTCAGTTCGTCGTCCGTGGCCGTGCGGGGAACGCCAAGGACTTCGTAATAATCTCGTTTTTGTTCTGCCATATATGTTATGACTCCTCTCATAAGGAGGGTATGCGCGGGGATCGGGTCCCCGCTTACCATACCGCGGAAGGATATTCCGCAGATCGGGGCCAAAACCCATTTCTTTTGTATGCGCCAAAAGAAACGGGTTTTGCATCCCAAAGAAAACGCGCCGGGGTCTGACCCCGGGCCGGTGCGTGATATTGACCGGCGCGGAGAAAGGAGATACGCTCCGCCGCGAGAACCGCTGCCGCTCCCACAGGCGGGCGAATGGCTCTGACGCCCCGGAAGGGGGGCGCCTGCCGCAGGAGGGAAACGGGAACTTTTTGATCAGGCGGGGCGGTTGCCCGCCCCGCCTGATCATGGGGGTCAATTACTTGTTCTGGTCGTCATCCACGACCTCATAGTCGGCGTCCACGACGTTGTCGTCGCCGCCGTTGGTGCCGCAGCTTCCGCAGTCGCCGCCGCAGTTGGCGTCAGCGCCCGCGCCGGGCTGAGCGCCGGCCTGGCTGTACAGCTTCTCGCTGACGGCGTAGAAGGCCTTGGTCAGTTCCTCGGTGGCGTTCTTGATGGCCTGCGTGTCATTGCCCTTCAGGGTCTCCTTCAGAGCGTTGAGCTTGCTCTCCACGGTGCCCTTGTCAGACGCGGGGATCTTGTCGCCCATCTCTTCCAGCGTCTTCTCGGTCTGGTAGACCATCTGGTCGGCCTGATTGCGGGTATCGACCTCTTCCTTGCGCTTGGCGTCCTCGGCGGCGAACTGCTCAGCCTCGCGGACGGCCTTATCCACGTCCTCCTTGGACATGTTGGTGGAGGAGGTGATGGTGATGTGCTGCTCCTTGCCGCTGGCCATATCCTTGGCGGAGACATTCACGATGCCGTTGGCGTCGATGTCGAAGGTGACCTCGATCTGAGGCACGCCGCGGCGGGCCGGGGCGATGCCGTCCAGATGGAACTTGCCGAGGGTCTTGTTGTACTGAGCCATCTCACGCTCGCCCTGCAGGACGTTGACCTCAACGGAGGTCTGGTTGTCGGCGGCGGTGGTGAAGATCTGGCTCTTCTTGGCGGGGATGGTGGTGTTGCGCTCGATGAGCTTGGTCATCACGCCGCCCATGGTCTCAATGCCCAGAGACAGGGGGGTGACGTCCAGCAGCAGCAGGCCCTTGACGTCGCCCACCAGAACGCCGCCCTGCAGGGCCGCGCCCATGGCCACGCACTCGTCGGGGTTGATGCCCTTGAAGCCTTCCTTACCGGTGAGCTTTTTGACCATTTCCTGCACGGCGGGGATACGGCTGGAGCCGCCCACCATCAGGACCTTGTGGATGTCATTGCCGGTGAGGCCGGCGTCGCTCATGGCCTGACGGACGGGGCCGGCAGTGGCCTCCACCAGATGGGCGGTGAGCTGGTCGAACTTGGCGCGGGTCAGGGTCAGCTCCAGATGCTTGGGGCCGGTGGCGTCTGCGGTGATATAGGGCAGGTTGATGGTGGTGGAGGTGACGCCGGACAGCTCGATCTTGGCCTTCTCGGCGGCCTCCTTCAGGCGCTGCATGGCGACCTTGTCGCCGGTCAGGTCGATGCCCTCGGCCCGCTTGAACTCGGCGGCCATCCAGTCCATGACGCACTTATCGAAGTCGTCGCCGCCCAGACGGTTGTTGCCGGCGGTGGCCAGGACCTCGATGACGCCGTCGCCGACCTCCAGCACGGACACATCGAAGGTGCCGCCGCCCAGATCGTAGACCATGATCTTCTGGTCGGATTCCTTATCCACACCGTAGGCCAGAGCGGCGGCGGTAGGCTCGTTGATGATACGCTTCACGTCCAGACCGGCGATCTTGCCGGCGTCCTTGGTGGCCTGACGCTGAGCGTCGGTGAAGTAGGCGGGGACGGTGATGACGGCCTCGGTGACGCTCTGGCCCAGATAGGCCTCGGCGTCCGCCTTCAGCTTCTGCAGGATCATGGCGCTGATCTCCTGCGGGGTGTACTTCTTGCCGTCGATGTCCACTTTGTAATCCGTACCCATCTCACGCTTGATGGAGATGACGGTGCGGTCGGGGTTGGTGATGGCCTGACGCTTGGCCACCTGACCCACCATACGCTCGCCGTCCTTGGAGAAGGCCACGACGGACGGGGTGGTGCGGTTGCCTTCCGCGTTGGGGATGACGACGGCTTCGCCGCCCTCCATGACGGCCACACAAGAGTTCGTAGTACCAAGGTCAATACCGATAATCTTAGACATAATTGAGTTCCTCCTAAATATATGAAAGTGTTTTTTTAACGAAGTTGGGATATCTATCTGTAACACTGCCGCAGCAGCGGCAGCGGAGACAGCTTAGTTGGCGACCTTCACCATGGCGAAGCGGATGACCTTCTCGCCGCAGATGAAGCCCTGCTGGAAAACCTCCACCACCGTGTTTTCACCGGCGGCTTCGTCGTCCACGTGCATGACCGCGTTGTGGCGGTTGGGGTCAAAGGTCTCGCCCAGAGCGGGGATCACTTCCACGCCCAGCTTGGTGAGGGCGTCCTGCAGACCCTTCATGGTCAGGTCCACGCCCTTGGCGTAGGCCTCGTCGGTGGTCTGCTGCTTCAAGGCCCGCTCCAGATTGTCGTACACCGGCAGGAAGGCGGCCACAGTCTGGGCCTTGGCTTCCGTCCATGTGTTCTCCTTTTCCTTCGCGGTGCGCTTGCGGTAGTTATCGTACTCGGCGGCCAGCCGGAGGTACTGTTCCTCTTTTTCGGCCAGTGCCTTCTGGGCCTCCTGCTCAGCGGGGGTGACGGGCTCTTCCGCGGGGATGTCCGCCTCCGGAGCCCTGGACGCTTCGTCCTTGACTTCCTCCGGCTGGGGGGCCGTGTTTTCTTTCTTGTCTGCCATGGAATACTATTCCTCCTTTTCGGGCTTGCCGGGCGGCAGCTCAGCCTGCCCGAACAGCTTGCTCAGACCATCGGCCACACAGCTGAGCTTGGCGGCCACCTTCGCGTAGTCCATCCGGGTGGGACCGACCACGCCGATGACGCCCTTCATGCCGTCGCCGATGTCGTAGCTTGCCAGCACAACGCTGGTATCCTTCAGCTCGTCGGCCACGTTTTCCGGGCCGATGAGGATCTTTGTGTTGTCGTTTTCCTGAAGCGCCGGGAGGGACAGGGCCTGCACCAGATCCGGCTCGTCAGACAGGTAGTTCATGAGCTTCTGGGCCTTGCCCACGTCCTGATACTCGGGATGGTCGAGGATGTGGCTGGCGCCGGCGGTATACACCGCGCTGTTTTCCAGATCGTCCAGCACCTCCATGGCGAAGGACACCACCAGCGAGATCAGCCCGTAGGAGCTTCCGGCGGCGTGTTCCGCCACCCGCATCAGCTCCGGGGTCAGCTCGTCCAGATTCTTGCCCACGAAGGAGGCGTTGAGCAGGGTGGTCAGCAACTGGAGCTGCGGCTCCGACAGATCGGAGGGGAGATGGACCAGCTTGTTTTTCACCACGTTGGTATCGGTCATCACCACGATGATGAAGGAATTCGTATCCACCATGATGAGGTCGAACCGCTTGATGGTCATCCGCCGGGCACCGCCCGCCAGGGCGAAGGCCGGGTAGTTGGTCAGCTGGGACACCACGCGCCCCGCCTGATCGATGACCTTGTCCAGTTCCTGCATTTTCAGGTGGAGGGCATCATTGATCTGACGGGTCTCTTCCATGCTCAGCCGCTGCTGCTCCATCAGCTCGTTGACGTACAGCCGGTAGCCCTTGGGGGAGGGCACGCGGCCCGCGGAGGTGTGGGGCTGCTCCAGATAACCCATCTCGGTGAGGTCGGCCAACTCGTTGCGGATGGTGGCCGATGAGACGTCCAGATCGGTCTGCTCCAGAAGGGCCTTGGAGCCCACCGGCTCCGCCGACTGGATATAGCTTTCCACGACGGCCCGCAAAATTTTCTTTTTGCGCTCGGTCAGTTCCATCAGCCCGCCCCGCTTTCGTGATCTCTTTGCTTAGCACTCCATTACCCTGAGTGCTAATGATAATGTACCACCTCCCCCCGAGGT
>CAKUKL010000070.1 GCA_934662925.1 uncultured Oscillospiraceae bacterium
AACACGTTGTTCATTGGTCACGTCGGTGTGCTGCTGTCTGCGGAGGATGGTACGCTGTACTTCATCGAAAAGGTGGCATTTCAGGAGCCGTACCGTTTAGTGAAGCTCCAAAACCGCACGGAACTGAGCGACTACCTGATGGAGAAATACGATACTTCCTGGGGCCAGGATACGACGCGCCCCTTCATCATGGAGAACGATACGCTGATGGACGGATACCGACCGAACCCTCTGGAGGCAACAAATCCTTAAAATTGAAACAGCAGCGGGATGGCATTGTCATTCCGCTGCTTCTATTTTACAGAAAAGGCGTACAGCGCTGGAAAGGAGAAAGCCCATGAATATCCGCAAGCCCGCAGACTACAGCAACCTGTTTTCTGAATTGGACAAGCTTATGACAGCACAGCCTTCACAGATGGAATTGTACTGTGAGATTGGCCGAGTGGTCAGCGGCAGGAGCGAAAAAGGCGCCGCTGTCGCGGCGTCGGAATACCTGCAAGCGGCCTATCCTGCGGTCGATGGCTTTTCTCCCCGCAATTTGCGCCGTATGCGCGCGTTTTACACAGCCTACGAGGAATCCCCTGAAATCATGCAGCAGGCGATGGAGCTGGGCTGGACGCAGAATGTGACGATTTTAGAGCGGTGCGACAACAACGAGGAGCGCGCGTGGTGCATTCGAGCTGTGCTGCGCTTCGGCTGGAAGAAAACAGAACTGCTGGAAGCCATAGAATCTCAGGCATGGCTGCATTCTTCTCTCGACGAACAGGCGGTTTCCTGCTATACTGAGGAAAAAGAAATATCTCAGGAGAGCGAGAGCGATGAAAAAGATACTTTTTGTGTGTCACGGCAATATCTGCCGCAGTCCGATGGCGGAGTTCGTAATGAGGGATTTGGTCAAGAAGGCTGGGCTGGCGTCACAATTCCAAATAGAGTCGGCAGCCACCAGCCGGGAGGAGATCGGCAATCCGGTCTATCCTCCGGCACGGCGCAAGCTGGCAGAGCACGAAATCTCCTGCGACGGTCACGCGGCCCGGCAGCTCACCAATGCCGACTACGAGAAGTACGATCTGCTGATTGGTATGGACAGAGCCAACCTCCGGGATATGTACCGCATCTGCGGCGGCGATTTTGCCGGAAAGCTGCACCTCCTGATGGACTATACCGATCATCCCCGCGATGTAGCCGACCCGTGGTACACTGACGATTTCGAGGCAACTTGGCAGGATGTGCTGGCTGGCTGCCAAGGGCTGCTGCATGAACTGATGGAGGGAAACGAAAAATGCTGATGAATTCCAACGAATATCTGAATATCGTCGAATCGATCAAGCAGGAGATCCGCACGGCACAATACCGTGCGACGGTCAGCGTCAATCGGGAGTTGCTGGTTCTCTACCACTCCATCGGCAAGGTCATCAACGAGCACAAGACGTGGGGCAACAAATTTGTTGAAAATCTTGCCGCCGACATTAAAATTTCTTTTCCGGACGCCACCGGCTACTCCGTGAGAAACCTAAAATATATGGCGAAATTCGCAGCGGCCTATCCGGACGATGAATTTGTGCAACAACCTGTTGCACAAATTCCGTGGGGACACAATGTCACTCTGCTGGACAAGCTTTCTGATAACGAAGAACGCCTTTGGTACGCAGAGAAAATCGCAGAGAACGGCTGGTCCCGCAATGTGCTGGTCCACCAAATCGAAAGCGGGCTCTATCAGCGGCAGGTGTTAGCAGAGAAAGTATCCAACTTTGAAAGCCGCCTTCCGTCTCCGCAGAGCGAACTCGCAGCCCAGACGATGAAAGACCCGTATATCTTCGATTTTATTCCATTCAAAGAGGATATGGTAGAGCGTGACATCGAGCAGGCACTGGTCAAGGATGTGACAAAGCTCCTGCTGGAGCTTGGGACTGGCTTTGCATTTCTCGGCAACCAGTACCACCTCAATGTGGGTGGTGATGACTTCTACATCGACCTGCTGTTCTATAACTTGAACCTCCGCTGCTATGTAGTGATCGAGCTGAAGACCGGCGAGTTCAAGCCAGAATACGCCGGGCAACTTAACTTCTACCTCTCTGCGGTGGACGGTATCCTAAAGAAGGAGCAGGATAATCCATCAATCGGTCTGCTGCTCTGCAAGAGCAAGAATGACCTCGTGGCGGAGTATTCGCTCAAGGACATGAGCAAGCCCATCGGCGTCAGCGCCTATCAAATCACCAGCAACTTGCCGGAGGAACTGGAATGCCAGTTGCCGTCCGTGGAGGATATCCAGAAACGAATCAAGGGTGCAAAAGAGTGATGGTGTTATGAGTCAAAGTATACCGCATGGCACATAGAAAATGTGGAAGCAGAACGGTATCTATTAGGTTGCTAATTTCGGTTTTGCTATCTTGCTTGCAGATTAAAAAAAGGCGAAGGACAAAAAGGAAATATCCGAATTGAAGCCGCCTGACACGTCGGAGCAAGCGATATAAAGCTTGCTCCGACGTTTTTCTTTTGCTTTTTGCGGCTTTTCACGCAAAAAAGTTCGGACAGAAAAACACGATTTTCTGTTGTACTCCAATTTTTACCCCAATCAGCTCAAAACCCCGCCGGAAATCATTTGGCGCAGGACGGCGGAACAGGCCCGGAACGACCCGCAGAATATGAAAGCTGCCGCGGCAAACTTGCCGCGGCAGCTTTTTTGATTCAGCGGATGATTACTTGTTGACGCAGGTGTCAGCGAAGCTGAAGCCGTTTTTCATCTGTTCGCTGGCGGTGCGCAGGACCTTGTTGAGGATCTGCGTGCTCTCCTTCCGCGCCATCTCGCAGAGCTCGTCGTTCGCCTGCGCGGTGAGCGAGAAATCGCCGCTCTCGCCCATGAGCCTGTCATATTTGAGTATGATCTGGCGGCCCTTGACGTTCACGGCGTCCTGATAGCCCCAGACATTCTGAATGCAGGAGCCGTAGCTCTTGTCCGCCAGCGCGCCGATGAAGCGGCTGACCCAGTAGAGGCTGTTTGTCCCGGCGTCCAGCGTCACCTGACTCAGGTAGTCCGGCATCTTCGGGACGTTCGTGTAGACCGGCACCCACGCAGAGAACGTCGTGGAGCCGAAGCACACCCATTCAATACCCTTGAGGGCATCGGGCACGTCGCTGCGGATCTGGCAGATGGTCGTCACGCCGGTGCGGTTGATGCCGATGGAGCGGTAAATGCCGCCCTTTTCCGCATGGCCCGCATAGGGATCGTAGGGCGTTCCCTGATAGTGGGAGGAAAGCAGGTACTGGATGTCCTCGACGGCGACCTTGCGCTCGGGGACGTAGGACCACGGAATGTCGTCGCTCTCCGGCGTAAAGTCCGCGTTCTCGCCGTCCCAGCGGTAGGTGTGGGGCGCGAGGCAGCGGCCCATGAACCACGCCCGCGGCGTGTTGTAGATGTGGTCCATGTCGCGGTGGGAACCGAAAATGTCCCGCGGGTTGAATTTGCCGTTCTGGTTCAGGTCCAGATGGTACTCCGCGATGAACTCCTTCAGGTCCGCAGAGCACAGGTGCGACTCCTGCGCGCCGAAGGCGTCGTCAAGGTCGAACGAATCCATGCCGAACTGGTTCGGGTTGATGATGACGCGGTCCTCGGGGATTTTTTTCGCGATCCAGTGGTGGCCGCCGATGGTCTCCAGCCACCAGACCTCGTTTTCGTCGTTGAAGGCGATGCCGTTGGACTCATAGGTGCCGTACTGCTCCAGAAGCGCGCCAAGGCGCAGCACGCCCTCCCGCGCGGAGCGGATGTAGGGCAGGACGAGGACGACGATATCCTCCTCGCCGATGCCGCCGCAGCGCTCCTCTTCGCCGTCCTTCGCCTCGCGCAGCTCCACCATCGGGTCGGCCGCCAGTACGCGCGGATTGGAGGTGATGGTCTCCGTGGCGGTCATACCGACGTTCGCGGCGTTGATGCCGGTGGCGGCCCATGTGCCGTGCTTGGGGTCCACGCTGGGGCAGGAGGTATAGCGCATGGGATCCTCCGGCAGCTCGATCTCCACATGGGACAATACACTCTTATAAACCTTCGGCTGCTGATCCGGTTCCACCACGATCAGCCGTTTTTCATCAAAGTGTCCGTCGTCCGTCCGCGCGATCATCGTCGAACGGTCATTGGTCGCCAGCCTGCCGGCCAGCACAGTGGTACAGGGCATATGTATGAACTTCCTTTCATTTTTCTGTTCTGTGCTGATTATATGCCTCTGACCGGCTGATGTAAAGGGGGCAGTCGGGAATACGGGCGGAAGGTCCGTCGAAGCCGCCGCACGAAAAACCGCTCCGTTCCCATGGAACAGAGCGGTTTTTGCACCTTACAGATAATAGGGGAAGGAGGGGACGCTGGCGTTGATGGAATTCAGCTTGTTGATGGGGTTGAGGAACTCTTCGGACACCGCGATCTCGCCCTGCTCGTTCATGCGCAGAATGTAGAAATAGTGGTTGCGGTAGTGGCCCTCCACATCGTTGCCCAGCCAGCGGGTGAGTCCCTTGCAGTAGTATTCGCCGAAGTAGATGTCGGCGTCATCCGCCTTCCAGCTCACGCCGGAGGAATCAAAGTCGATGGACGGGCAGCTGAGAACGCTCCACGCGTCCACCCGCTCCAGCTCTTCGGGGGAGTAGGAGGGGGTCTTGTCCATCTCCGGGGGCAGGAACCAGACGAAGGCCTTCAGGTTGGGAGAATAGGTGGCGTCATGGCTCACCGCCGACCAGTAGTCCGGGCTGCGGAAGGCGTCCACGTTGCCCTGGATCCGGGCGGAGAGAGTGGGCTGCGCGGCGCTGTCGGCGTCCTCCGCCTTGGAGTGAGGGTTCCCGGCGTGCTGGGCCAGCATGGCGTCGATCTCGGGGTGATGGATGTCCATGCGGAAGATGGGATAGGTGCGCCCGGCGGCGTCCAGAAACTTCAGGGGGTCCAGCATCAGCTTCATGTACCGGATCTTCCGGTCGACGGCCTCGATGCGGGCGATGAGCTTGCTGTGGAAATGACCGTCGTGGAGCCCCCAGCAGACGTCCGCGTCCACCCGGCCCACGGCCCAGAAGGTGACGGCGTCGTTCTGCACACCGTGGATCTCTTCAAGCTCCACGGACCAGCTTTTTACCGTGCGGCCCATCCACTCCATGAAGTTGTCCACCTCGCCGTCCCGGAAGGACTGGGGCATTCCGGGAGGGGCGGAGGGGAAGTCGAAATGGAAGCCGTCGGCGAACAGCGGCTTATATTCCTCCTGCCAGAAGGGGGAGGTGATGAATTTTGTGGCGGCAGATCTGTTTTCTTCTCTGACTTTCACGGGATGATCTTTCCTTTCTCAGTCAGTCCAGAACATATTCATTCAGCGGTCTGGACCGATACAGGTTGCGGGGGAACTCCTCGGTGGTGACAAAGCCGGGGCGGGCGTTGATGACGTCCGGGATGCGGTTGACCGGCGTGGCGCAGGTAAACACCGGCGTGTCGGGGGAGTTCATCACAATGTTGGTGTTGGGTTCGCCGAAGACAGAGATCTCGTAATGGTCATAGTCCTCCGGCGTATAGACCTTTCCGGCAAGGCCGAATTCCACGGTAACGCCCTCCTCCGTTTCGCTGACCACGATCTTCCGGGCGCCGATGACGCGGCCCGCCGGAATGACCCGGTCCAGATTCTCAGAGCGGATGTCCTCGCGATAGGTGAACGGCTCGTTTTTGGCGTACTGCCGGGTGATGTGCAGGTCCATGTAACGGCACAGGAAGCCGTTCTGATCGCCGGGATAGCAGGGTGCGTGGCCGTCTTCCAGAGGCTCGCCGTCGTGGGCGCAGAATTTTTCCCGGAATTCCTCCACGGTCAGGCCGACGCCGTGGTTTTCATACAGAAATTCGAGACGGCCGTAGTCCTCCAGATTCAGGATGCCGGTGACCTGGAGCCGGTCCAGCCGGGCGCAGCCGCCGGCCAGCGTGGAGGCCAGCGTGCCCCACATGATCTCCGGGCAGCCGCTGGCGGAGCAGGTGACGCCCGCCTTTTGGAAGGCCTCATCGATCTCGCGCGTCAGCTCCGGGGCCTCCGTCCAGGGCCAGAGGGCCTGCTCACCGATGGTGAGGGCGTTGCAGCCGCAGGCGGCGCAGGTGAGCAGCGGCTCCCGCAGGTCAGCCATGCTGCCCCGGGTGGCGATGAGGACGATATCCGGCTTCTGCCCGGTGAGCAGCTCCCGGGCGTGCTCTGCCGTTACGGTCAGCACGCCGAGTGGGGTCATGCCGACCATGACGCCAACGTCCTGCCCGGCGTCCTTCTCACTGTGGACGATGCCGCCCACCAGTTCGCCGCCGTGCTCCACGGCGTACCGTGCCATAAGGCGGCCCATTTTGCCGATGCCCCACTGTACGATCCTGACTTTCCGATCCATTCTAAGCACCTCAATTCACATATTCGTTCATGGGCTTCACCAGATAGGGCGCGATGGGAAGCTCGTTGGTGGTCACGTATCCGGGCCGGGCATTGATGACCTGAGGGATGCGGTTGACCGGGGAGGCGGCGGTGAACACCGGGGTGTCCGGCTCCGCAACGACGATCTTCAGGCCGGGAACGCCCTCAAACTCCCAGGTGAGGGCGTCCGTTTCGCCGGGAGCGTAGATCTTGCCGCACACCTCCATCTCCACGGTAATGCCCTCTTTCGTCTGCGTGGAGACCACGTTGGCGGTGCCCAGCACCTGACCGGGCAGAATGTCCCGGCCATAGCTTTCGCACCACACCGCCTTGTCGGACAGGCGGGGGACGTTGCGCATGACCTGCTCCGTGGCGGTGAGACCCAGTGCGTTGCACAGCCAGCCGTTGGGGTCGCCGGGCATGCAGTTGGCGCCGTAGCCGCCGGGGGCGTTTTCCTCCTGAAATTTTTCGGCAAACTCCTGCTGGCTCAGGCCGACGCCGTGGCCCACGATGAAGTGGGGGCCGTACTGCTCCACGTTGTAGGTGACGGTGCCGTGGATACGGGTGATCTTCTCCTGCGCCCCGGCCAGCGTGAGGACGAGGTTCTGCCAGAAGATGTCGGGGTAGCCGCTGGCACTGATGGTCACGCCACATTCCTTTGCCAGTGCGTCCAGCTCCCGGGTCAGCTCCGGCTCCGTGGTCCAGGGCCACGCGGCGCACTCGCCGATGGTGACCACGTTGGCTCCGGCGCGGCAGCAGGTCTCCATGATGTCCCGCATTTCCGCCAGCGTTCCCTTGGTGGAAACGGTGCAGATGTCGGGCTTCGTTTCTGCCAGCACCCGGGCGGCGTCATCCATGGGAGAGACGGCCACGCCGAGGGAGGCAAGGCCGAGAAGCTCGCCCAGATCCCGGC
>CAKUKL010000071.1 GCA_934662925.1 uncultured Oscillospiraceae bacterium
TCTCCGGCGTCTGGGAGGGGCTGGCGGTGACGTCCGGCGAGGGGGAAGTGCTGGGGGTCTCGGCCTGATCGGGGGCGCCGCAGGCGGCGAGGGACAGGACCATGGTCAGCGCCAGAGCGGCGGCAAGCAGCTTTTTCATAATGGGTTCCTCCTTAAATCATAAGCGTTGTATCAAAAGGTGTGTAGATGTCAGATCATTTCCGGACTGTCCCATTAGACGTAAGTATGGGGCAAAAGGTTCCCGGCGCTTCAGTCCCGGAGCCGGGGAAGGCGGAGCAGGTCGTTCCCGGCAAGGTCAGTGACGCGGTAGCTGGTGTCGTCAGCGAAAACAAGGCGGTCGCCGTACTGGGCGGCGGAGCCGTAGACGGTGGTAGCGATGGTATTGCCGTCCCGGTCCAGAATGTGGACGGGGGGCCACTCGGAGCCGGTCCAGAGAACGGCGGTCAGAAGGGAGTCGTCCGTGTCGCTGAGGAAGGAAAGATCGGAGCGCTGGCGGGTGAAGATCACATTGCCGTCCAGATCGGTGACGGTATAGGCGGCTTCGCTGTTGGAGGTCCGGAACAGCACCCGGTCGCCCCGGATCTCCACATAATAGCAGGGGATGCCGGTGATGGTGTGGATGGTGCCGTCGGCAGTGTGGATGGTGAGGGTGGGATCCTCCCACTTGTACCAGAATTCGTCGTCGGGGTAGTCAGGTTCGCTGGACTCGCTGACATAGGTGAAGTATCCAGCCGGGGCCGTGTCCAGCAGGGTGCCGTCCCGGAGGTCGAGGTAGACGGCGGTGGAACGGCCGTCCTCCAGATAGCCGGTGACGTGGCGCAGGTACGGGCCGTCCACCCACGGGGATGTCTCGTCGGAAATGCCGGGGAGGGGGTTGTCTTCGGCGGCGAAGCGGAAGCGCTCCGTCATGTCCCAGTTCAGCATGACAAGGCTGCCGTCCCGCTCCAGCATGAGGGCGCCGTACTGGGAGCAGCTGATGAACCGGGTGTAGATCTGGCCGGTGTACCACGAGCCGTCCCGGGGGGCGAAGCCCATAAGGTCCGTCAGGGTGCCGTCGGCCCAGGCGCCGCTCCCCGTGCGGAGAAGGTAAAGGCCGGTGTCCATCCAGCGGTCGTCGAGATAGCAGCGGACGGGGCCGATATAAGCGAAGGACGGGGCGGTGACGATGACGCCGTTACGGTCGGCAAGGCCGTAGGTGAAGGGCAGGCCGCCGCCCATGTAGTCGCAGGCTTCGCCGCCGATGTAGGGAATCAGCTCGCCGTAATCTGGGGAGGGGACGAGGTCGGCGGGGTCTTCGTCGTACCAGCGGTTGGAGATATAGGGTGCGGGCGGCTCCGGCTCCGGGAGCACGTCCCAGTGGGCGGCCACGGAGGGCGCGGGCTCCGGCTCTGAGACGGCGGGGTCAGGCTCCGGCGTGGAAACGGCGGGAGAAGAGGCCGCGGGGGCCTTGCAGCCCGCCAGCAGGAGCAGGGCCAGCGCGAGGGTCGCGGGGCGCTTCATGGCGGTCATCCTTTCTGTGGAGCGTCGGTTCAAAGGCTGTCCACGATACCCACTATAACGGAGCGGAGAGGAAAAGTCTATCCCGGAACGGCTACAAAACGGCTACGGGATGGGAACAAATGGTTTCAAAAAGTTACAGCGTTCCCGGAAATGGTACGGCCGCAAGGGAAAGCGGAGACAAAGTACTGAAAAGGTGCAACAGGAGCGTTTTTTCTGCCCGGCCCTTAGCCGAGCACAGTCGATTTTCTTTCGCCGCTGGGGCGGCGGAACGCTGCAAGGCTTTGCGGTACACGCAAAACGCCCTCCGGCATCGTCGCAGTCCCTGACACCAAGTTCCGTTTCCCGCAGGCGGAAAACTTCACCCGTGTCAGGACTGCTCCTCTCCCCACAAGGCGACAGCCTTGTGGGGACCCCTTTTTCTTTCACCGCTGGGCTGGCGGAACGCCGCAAGGCTTTTCGCATACGCAAAACGCCCCTTGGCATAACTGCCAAGGGGCGTTTGAACATATTTGTCGATTCGGGTGCGGGCGCTGGCTTACAGCTTCTCGAACTCCTTGCCGACCTCCTCGGACTCGGTGACGATCTTCACCGGCTCGGAGAAGTCCAGAGTGAACAGGTTGATGAAGGACTTGGCGTCCACCATGATGGAGTCGTCCATGGAGTGGAGATACACATCCTCGGCAACAGAGCAGGCGATGCGCTGGAGCTTCTGCAGCTCGGACACGTCATTGAACTTTTTCACGATGATCATCGGGTATCACCTCCGTGTACAATCTATGCTTTAATGATAACAGGGTATTTTTGAATACGCAAGGTGCAATTTGGACAAAAGTAATACTGCCGGTAGTGCGGGCCGCAGAAAGTCGCCGAAGGTCAGCCCATGAGGGAGCAGACCAGCTCGGTATAGGCGGCGGGATCGGGGATGGGCAGGCCGGCGATGAGCAGCGCCTGATGATACAGGATCTGGACGTACTTGGCGGCCCTGTCCTTGTCGCCGGCGTCCAGCGCGGACTTCAGGGCGGCGAAGGCCGGGGCGGAGGCGTTCAGCTCCAGCACCTTTTCCGCCTTCATGCCGGAAGCGCCCTCTACCTTATTGAAATACTTCTCCATCTCGATGCTCATGGGGCCGTCGGCGGTGAGCACCACGGGGGCGGACTTCAGGATCCTGGAGATGCGGGCCTCCTTGACGGCGTCGCCCAGAGTCTCCTTGACGAAGTCCAGAACGGGCTTGCTCTCCTCGGCCTGCTTCTCCTGCGCGGCCTTTTCCTCGTCGGTCTCGGGCAGGGCGTCGGGATCGGAGACGGACTTGAACTTCTTGCCGTCCACCTCGGCCAGCACCTGCATGACGAACTCGTCCACCTCCTCGGTGAGGTAGAGGATCTCGTAGCCCCGGTCGGCGATGTGCTCGGTCTGGGGCAGTTTGGACGCCTGATCGGCGGAGTCGGCGCAGACGTAGTAGATATACTCCTGGCCCTCGGCCATGCGGGAGATGTACTCGGCAAGGCTGACGAGCTTGTTCTCCTTGGAACTCTGGAACAGCAGCAGGTCACGGAGCAGGTCCTTCTTGGCGCCGTACTGGTCCACCACGCCGTACTTGACCTGACGGCCGAAGGCGTCCCAGAATTTCTCGTACTTCTCCCGGTCGTCCTTCATCATCTTGAGCAGCTCGTTCTTGATCTTCTTTTCCAGCGCGGCGGCGATGATGGTGAGCTGACGGGTGTGCTGGAGCATCTCACGGGAGATGTTCAGCGAGAAGTCGGGGGAGTCCACCACGCCCTTGACAAAGCGGAAGCAGTCGGGCAGCAGGTCGGCGCACTTGTCCATGATGAGCACGCCGGAGGAGTAGAGCTGAAGGCCCTTTTCATACTCCCGGGTGTAGAAGTCGAAGGGGGTGCGGGCGGGGATGAAGAGCATGGCCTTGAAGGTGACGGTGCCCTCGGAGGAGGTGGTGATGGTGGCGAGGGGCGGCTCCCAGTCGCCGAACTTGTCGCGGTAGAACTGGTTGTACTCATCCTGCGTCACCTTGGAGCGGGGACGCTGCCACAGGGGGACCATGGAGTTGACGGTCTTTTCCTCGGTGACGGTCTCCCACTCGGGCTTGTAGTCGTCGCCGGCGTCGGCGGGCTTTTCCTTCATGCGGTAGTCCTCCACCATCATGCGGATGGGGTGGCGGATATAGTCGGAATACTTGCGGATCAGTTCCTGAAGCTGGCTGGTCTCCAGATACTGGCTGTACTTGTCGTCATCGGTGTCAGCCTTGATCTCCATGATGACGTCGGTGCCCCAGCCGTCCTTCTCGCAGGGGGTGACGGTGTAGCCGTCCACGCCGGAGGACTCCCACTTGTACGCCTGCTCCGCGCCGTAGCGCTTGGTGACGACGGTGACCTTGTCGGCCACCATGAAGGCGGAGTAGAAGCCCACGCCGAACTGGCCGATGATGTCGGTATCCTTCTTGTCGCCCATGTCCTGCTTGAACTGGAGGGAGCCGCTCCTGGCGATGACGCCCAGATTCTTCTCCAGTTCCTCCTCCGTCATGCCCACGCCGTTGTCGGACACGGTGAGGGTGCGGGCGGCCTTGTCAGGGGTGACGGTGATCTTGAAGTCGCTGCGCTTGACCTTGACGGTATCGTCCGTCAGGGAGAGATAGGCCAGCTTGTCGATGGCGTCGCTGGCGTTGGAGATGATCTCCCGGAGGAAGATCTCCTTGTGGGTGTAGATGGAGTTGATCATCAGATCCATCAGCCGCTTGGACTCCGCTTTGAATTGTTTCTTTGCCATAATGAGACACACCTCTTGTATATGAAAAATTGTTGTAAACGGATTTTAGCACTCGCTTGTTCTGAGTGCTAATGGTACTATAATACGATTTGCGGGGTTTTGCAAGAGACTTTGCAAAAAGTTCACAGTTTGGACGGGATTTCCCGCGAAAAAACGGCATGAGAGGGGCCGGAAGGGGCAATGATAGAGGCAGGGTGCGCGGCACGGCGGAAAGAATGGGCGGGCGGAAAATTTTCGGTTGCCTTTACATATCCGGGGTGTTATAATGTTATTTGCTAAAATCAGCCGTATTGCGGACAGACGTGAAAGTGCATGAGGAAATGTCCGGAAAAACGGTGGGAAATGTGCATAATTTCCAGCGGCGCGGCGAATAAGCTCCGGTGCGGAAGCGCGCCGCCGGGTTTCATAGAGAAAATTTATAGAGAAAAGATCATGCCGCCTTCGGGCGTTTCAACACACCGGCCAGGCCGGGAGGATAACAAGAGGTGCGACCTTGAAGAAATATGTCATCCACGGCGGGAGACCGCTTTATGGTAAGATCAATATCAGCGGCGCGAAGAACGCCGCCGTCGGCATCATTCCCGCCGCCCTGCTGGTGGATGGAGTGTGCCGGATCGAGAATATTCCCCAGATCAGCGACGTGACGCTGATGCTCAATATGCTGCAGGAGCTGGGCGCGGAGGTGCGCACCGTCAACCGGACCACGGTGGACGTGGACTGTTCCCACGTGGTGAACCGGCAGGTCCCCTACGAGTCCGGGCGGAAGATCCGGGCCAGCTACTACCTCATCGGGGCCATGCTGGGCCGGTTCGGCTCGGCGGAGGTGCCCCTGCCCGGCGGGTGCGATTTCGGCGGACGGCCCATCGACCAGCACATCAAGGGCATGATGGCCATGGGCGCGGAGGTGGACGTGCGCAACGGCTATGTGTGCGCGAAGGCCGCCGAGGGCCGGCTCAAGGGCACGCAGGTGTACCTCGACGTGGTCACTGTGGGCGCCACCATGAACATCATGCTGGCCGCTACGCTGGCGGAGGGCATGACGGTCATCGAAAACGCCGCCAAGGAGCCGCACATTGTGGATCTGGCCAACTTCCTCAACTCCATGGGTGCCAACATCATGGGGGCGGGCACCGACGTCATCAAGATCCGGGGTGTGGACAAGCTACGGGGCGGGGAGTATTCCATTATCCCCGACCAGATCGAGGCGGGCACCTATATGGCCGCCGTGGCCGCCGCCGGCGGCGAGGTGCGCATCAACAACATCATCCCCAAGCACATGGAGTGCATCACCGCCAAGCTGGTGGAGATGGGCGTCGAGGTGGAGGAGGACGGCGACAGCCTTATCGTCCGCCGCCACGGGCCGCTCCAGCGCACCAACGTCAAGACCATGCCCTATCCGGGCTTCCCGACCGACATGCAGCCCCAGATCGCGGCGGTGCTGTGCCTCGCGCAGGGCACCAGCGTGCTCACCGAGGGCGTGTGGGACAACCGCTACCGCTACACCAACGAGTTCCGCCGGATGGGCGCGAAAATTCAGGTGGACGGCAAGATCGCCATCATCGAGGGCGTGGAGTCCCTCACCGGCGCGCCGGTGGAGGCCTGCGACCTGCGGGCGGGGGCGGCCATGGTCATCGCGGGCCTTGCGGCCCAGGGCACCACGGAGGTGTCCAACATCAAGCACATCGAGCGGGGTTACGAGGACATCGTGGGCAAGCTCTCCGGCGTGGGGGCGGACATCCGCATGGTGGAGGTCCCCGACGAGGAAAAGACGGCGGAGGCCGCGGGCTGAAAACGCCCGGAAACGAAATCGACGCATCGGGCCGGGGACGGGAGACCGCCCCGGCCTGTTTTTTGAGGTGAGTGCATTGTTGAAGGCGGCGACGCTGGCCAGCGGGTCATCGGGAAACTGTTTGGTGGTGTCCGACGGAAAGACCCATATTCTCATTGACGCGGGGGTATCTGCCCGACGGATCACCACGGGCCTGCGGGCGCTGGGCATCGAGCCGGGGGAGGTCCGGGGCGTCCTCATCACCCACGAGCACAGCGACCACATCGCGGGACTGCCGGTGCTGTGCCGCCAGATCGGGGCGGAACTTTACACCGCCGAGCCCACGGCGGTGGAGATCTGCCGCAAGGCGGCGGGACTGGAGGAGCGGTTCCGGGTATTTGAACCGGGAGAGCGGTTCGCCGTGGGCGATCTGGTGATCGGCACCTTTGCCATCAGCCACGACTGCGCCTGCCCGGTGGGGTTCACGGTGGAGGACGGCAGCCGGAAAATGGCGCTGTGCACCGATCTGGGCGTGGTGACCCGGGGGGTGCTGGACAGCATCCGGGGAGCCGGACTGCTGGTGAACGAGTTCAACTACGACCCGGACATGCTCCGGACGGGGCCGTACCCGGCCATGCTCAAAGAGCGGATCTTAGGCCGTCAGGGCCACCTGTCCAATGAGACGGGAGGAAAGCTGGCGGCGTGGGCCGTCCGGCAGGGGACGGGCCGGATCGTGCTGGCCCACCTCTCCAAGGAGAACAACACCCCGTCGGCGGCGCTGGACGCCGCGGAGCGGGCCATGGCGGGGATCGAAGCCCGGGTGGGGGAGGACGTGACCCTCACCGTCGCCCCGCGGAGCGAGGGAACGGGCTGGATGGAGGTGCCGGAATGCTGAATGTGACGGTCATCTGTGTGGGGAAGATGAAGGAAAAGTTTTACATAGAGGCGGCCGCGGAGTATCTGAAGCGGCTGAAGGGCTACTGTAAGCTGAACATCGTGGAGCTGGCGGAGGAGCGGCTGCCCCAGAGCCCGGCTGCGGGCCAGATCGAGGGGGCACTGGAAAAGGAGAGCGAAGCCATCCTCGCCAAAATTCCAAAGGGCAGCCGGGTGGTGGCCATGTGCGTGGAGGGCAAGGCCATGTCCAGTCTGGAGCTTGCGGGCACCCTCAACCGCTGGATGGTGGCGGGGTGCTCCGACGTGACGTTCCTCATCGGCGGCTCCTACGGCA
>CAKUKL010000072.1 GCA_934662925.1 uncultured Oscillospiraceae bacterium
TAGGTGGCAGTGATATAATTCTGCACGCTTTTTGTGCGGCCCGCAAGCGGGTTATTCATGTGGCTGTACAGGATTTTATGAAGCTGCAGGATATAGTTCTGCGTAATTGGAATCGCGTCAAAGCTCTCGTGAATGATACTCAGCACGTCGCGGTATCCGGCGATCTCCTGCTCATCTCGGTTCCTCGGCGTGGTTTTCTCCTCGACGAGCTGCCGGATTCGGGTGCTCGTGGTAACGATGCCCTCAATGGCATTCGATGCCTCAGTACTCTGTATTTTGGCGATCTCCACGAGCTTTTCGAGTTCCTCCGGGCGCTGCTTCAAATACAGTTCCTGCTTGCCGACTTCCTTGTATATGGCCGCAATCAGGCCAAGAACATCCGAGTCCCACTTCTGTTCCTTGATTGCGGAGTAATTGAAGGTTCTCATTCCCTTACCCCCTTTTCACTTTCCCTTAAATAATAATATAAAATAAGGGAATAGTCAATGGGCTGTGCCATAAATCCCTTACTATTATGCCTGTATTAAGGGATTTATACTCAGTTGATGGAAAAGAGCCTGCGATTATTTTCATGCTGTAAACTCACTCTTCTTTGTCTATAGCGCCGCAACTGCTGAGCCGCCACCCTTACAGAAACAACTTGCATAACCGCCTGCTTAGAGTTACAATGCAGAGGATCTGAAACGCAAAACGCTTCCCATCCGGCACCGGTGAGCCTTCACCGGAAACCGGGCGGGAAGCGTTTTTGACCACATAGATTACCACAGACGGCGCTGGAACACCCGGAAACAGTGGAGATAAGAGCGTCAAAGAGTAAGTAAAACAAAATGAAAACGGCTGAAAACCGCCATAAACGAGCAGAAAAAGTGTTCAGCATCCCTTTTGGAGCAGGATGCCGCACGTCCGGGTCTTTCATTGCAAACTAGCGGCACTATATTGTCGAAATGATAAGCTGCCCGCAAATTTTGCGCCAGCCGGATTGACAAATCCTGTTTCTTGTAATATAATCCACATTATATATAATTCAAATTATGTATTGAGGTGTGAACATGCCCGCAAAAGCAAAGGTCACAAAAGAAATGATCGTTGACGCGGCTTTCGCGGTCGCCCGCGAGACAGGCGCGGAAAACATCAACGCAAGGACTGTTTCCGAACGACTGCATTGCTCCACGCAGCCTGTTATGTATCATTTCGCAACGATCGAAACATTGAAACGGACGGTCTACGCAAAGGCGGACCGTTACCATTCGGAATATCTGATGGATCTGAAAAGCCCCCAAAAGGGCGTCATGCTCGGGATCGGGCTGAATTATATCCGCTTTGCCATCGAAGAGCCGCATTTATTCCGGTTCCTTTTTCAATCGGATTATTTCAGCGGGGCTACACTGCTGGAACTGATCGACGCCGAGGAGCTTGCCCCTGTTCTCTCAGCCATGCGGGGATCTCTGGACCTCAGCATGGAACAGACAAAGCAGGTATTCCTGACGATCTTCCTGTTTGCCCATGGGTACGCAAGCATCATCGCCAACAATTCGCTGAAATACGATGAGGCGCTGATCAGTCTTCAACTGGAGCAGGCGTACCGGGGTGCGATATTAGCAGTGCGGGAGGAAACAACATGAAAAAGCTCTATGAAAAAAGCGAGCTGACCTTCGCGATCGCATGGATCGTGGTCTACTGCGTTCTGCAGTCGCTGGCGAATCCGCTCAACAAGATCATCGGGATCGAATATGCCGCAAGCGCCGTTTTCTGCGTCCTGCAAACCATTGTTCTGTTCGGCTTTATCCGAAAAAATAACTTGCAGAAGCGGTATGGGCTCTGCACCTCCCCTGTCCCTGCCCGCCGGTTCCTCTATTATGTGCCGCTTGTCCTTCTGGCGACGGGAAATCTCTGGAACGGCGCCGCCCTCAATGACCCGCCGGCGGACACGGTCTGCCGGATCGTGTGCATGCTCTGTGTTGGATTTCTGGAGGAAGTGATCTTCCGGGGTCTTCTGTTTACGGCCATCGCAAAGGATAACATCAGATCTGCCGTTATCATCTCAAGCGTGACCTTCGGCATCGGACATATCATCAATCTGTTCAACGGCAGCGGTATGGAGCTTATCAGCAACCTGTGCCAGATCGTCTTTGCCGTCGCGGTGGGCTTTCTGCTGGTCACGATCTTTTACCGTGGCGGAAGCCTGCTCCCCTGCATCCTTGTCCACTCCGCCATCAATGTGCTCGGCACCTTCGCAAATGACGCAAATCTTACCGTGGGAACGCAGTTACTGCATATCGCCGCTTTGACCGTGATCACGGCTGCCTATGCCCTGATCCTCACAAAAACACTCCCCGACCGAAATGAACTCGAAGCAAAAACACAGCGCTGAACCCCGGCAAACCGGGTTTTATCCCAAATACTTCAAGACGAGGTGGTATCCATGGCCGAACACTTAAACCCGGCACCGGACTGGCTCCGCTGCCCCAGATGCGGCGGCAAGACGAGAACGCAGATACGTCCGCACACGGTGCTGGAGGACTTCCCTCTGTTCTGTCCCAAGTGCAGATACACCTGCGTAATCCAGTTTAGAAACGGAAAAACAGAAGAGATCAACATGCCGGACGCTTAGACGCAGTGCAGACCGATCGGATCGGTTTGTGCTGCGTTTATTGTTTTATGGCATGAGGAATGGAGAAGTGCAAACAGCGCACCGGCCAGATGGCCGGTGCGCTGTTTTTTATCTGATATTCCTCTTTATGCGCCTTGTCACTGTCCCGAGACCGCGTTCTCCCATTCGAGCAGGATCTCCGCCAACTCCGGCGTCAGCCGCTGGCGGCACTCCGCTTTCAGCTCCTCCGGCACGCCGTAGAACCCCTCGGCGATGCTGCCGGTAATGGCGGCCAGCGTGTCGCTGTCGCCGCCGAGGGACACCGCCGTGCGCAGGGCGTCCTCAAAATCCGTGCTCTCCAGAAAGGCCGTGATGGCCTGCGGCACCGTCTCCTGACAGCTTTCCACATGGCGGTAGTCCGGGCGGATCTCGTCGCAGGTGCGGCTGAGGTCATAGCCGAACTCGCGCTCCACATATGTTTTGATGTCCGCCTTGCTGTGGCCGGTGCGGGCGAGGAAAATGGCCACGGCGGCAGCCTGCGCACCCTTGATACCCTCCGGGTGATCGTGGGTCACCACGGCGGTGAGCCGCGCCAGCCGCAGCGTCTCCGCCAGATCCCCCGCCAGCCATGCCGCGGAGGACACCCGCATGGCACTGCCGTTGCCGTAGCTGTGGTAGGGCTGCGGGTCGTCCTCGTACAGCCAGCCGCCGAACCGCGCGCCATAACCCCGGCCGGGATAGGCGCGGCCCAGCCGCCGCATTTCCGTCACCAGCGCTGTCCGGATGACATCGTCGGCCTGCCCGCGGGTGTCCAGCAGAGCCTTTGCCACAGCCAGCGTCATCACCGTGTCGTCGGTGAAATCGGAATGCTGGCTGAACAGCGGAAAATCTTTGGCCTTATAGTTATTGCAGTCAAACTCGTAGGGGCTGCCCACGATGTCGCCCAGGATCGCTCCGTACATACTGATTTATCGTCCTCTCCGGTTTACGTCCTCGTCGATGCGGCGCTTCCAGTCGGCGCTGAGGGGCCGGGCCGCCCGGACGCTGCACACGGCCTCGCTGATGACCTCGTAGTTGAGCGCCGTGCCCTCCTGATCGCATTTATAATTCACCGCCCGGTCGGCGTTGATACCGAAGCGGGCCGCTTCCTTCGCCGCGTCGATGTTCGCGCCGAGGAAGAGGAACTCCCAGCCGTATTTCCTCTTCTCATGCTCGATCATCCGCCGCACCCGCTCGTAGTCATAGCGGCGGCTGGCGTTTTCGTAGCCGTCGGTAGTGATGATGAACATCGTCTTTTCCGGCACGTCCTCCCGGCGGGCGTACTTGTGGATGTTTCCAATGTGGTGGATGGCCCCGCCCACGGCGTCCAGCAGAGCTGTGCAGCCCCGGGTGAAGTACTCCCGCTCCGTCATGGGCGGCACCTTGCTGAGGGGCAGGCGGTCATGGATGACCACGCTCTCGTTGTCGAACAGCACGGTAGAGACCAGTGCCTCCCCCGCTTCCCGCTTCTGTTTTTCGATCATGGAGTTGAAGCCGCCGATGGTGTCCTTTTCCAGCCCCGACATGGAGCCGCTGCGGTCAAGAATAAAAACCAGTTCTGTCATTGGGAAAACCCTCCTTCGTTTGATTACGCTTTGATTTTAGCGGACTCGAAGGAGGGTTTGGTCGCCTGAAAAGCGACAATTATTCGGTTTGCAGCCGCTCCGCCCACTCGGCTTCCCTGAAGCCCACAAGGACGAAGTCGTCCCCCACCAGCAGCGGACGCTTGACCAGCATGCCGTCTGTGGCCAGGAGCTTCAGCATCTCGTCCTCGCTCATGCCGGGTAACTTGTCCTTCAGCTCCATGGATTTGTAGAGCAGGCCGCTGGTGTTGAAAAATTTCTTCAGCGGGAGGCCGCTGAGCTTATGCCACGCGGCCAGCTCGCCATAGCTAGGGTTCTCCGTTTTGATGTCCCGGAGCTGGTAAGCGGCGTGATGCTCGTCCAGCCACTTCCGAGCCTTCTGGCAGGTGGTGCACTTGGGGTAACAGACAAAAATCATATTTCTCTCTCCTGATTCAGTTCTTCCAGATAGCGGATGGCCTGCATATACTGGTCGTATTTTCTGGACCGCGCGCCGTTCAGCCGTCGGGTGTCCGTGTTGTGCCTGAGGTCCGCCAGCTTGACCCGCCGGGCGATGGGGTCCCGGGCCAGCGCCCGGATATAGTCCATGTACGGCACGCCGTCCCCATGGGTCAGCAGACGAAGCGCATGAATGACCGGCTCCGGAAAGCCCGCCCGGGCCAGATCGTCAAAGGAATACCGGTCGCCGTGGTCCTCGATCACATCGTGGAGGAGGGCCGCGCAGACGGACTCCTCATCGTCCATCTGAGTGGCCAGATAGAAGGGGTGGAACACATAGGGGTAGCCGCCCTTGTCCACGTCGTCCCTGTGGGCGTCATACATGATGGCGCACGCCTTTTTCACAAGCTCGGAATAATACACCGCTCGCTCCTTTCCGTCTCCGCGTGATGGGCTCACGCCCCGAGGAGGCTCTGGTCAAAGGCAAACAGCGCCTCGTTGATCTCGAAGATGTCGTACTTTTTCTGCCGGACAAAATACTCGATGATAACGTCGAATTTACTGCTGGGGCTGAGGGCGTAGCCCGCCCGGGCGATGAGGTCCCGGGTCTCGTCCAGATCCAGCTCCAGCGCGATGGCGAAGGCGACGGCCGTGGACTTGGAGGGCTTGTAGGCCGGATTGTTGCGGATCTTGGAGAACAGCTTCCGGTCCACGTTGGCCTTCTTGTAGATCTCGGAGTCCTTTTTGCCGCTGCGGTCGATGAGCTTCAGCAGGGTCTCCGAAAATCCTGCGTCCAGATGGGCCAGCAGATCGTCCAGTCCGCCGGCGGCCATGGGGGCCGCCGCGCACTCCGGCATACTGACACTGCGGGCGGCACTGAACGGCTTCGCCGTGGGCTCCATCAGGCGCAGGCGCTCCCGCCGGAGGTCGGTGTGGGCGTCCACATAGTGGTCGTCGATGTACTCGGCGATGTCGGCGAACAGCTTGCCGCTGATCTGATAGGCCTTCCGGTCAAAGATGACGAGGTAGACCGTCATGTCGTTCTCCATCAGGAATCCGCCGATGGTATCCACCGCGACGCGGAGCGCCTGATCCTTGGGGTAGCCGAAGGCGCCGGAGGAGATTAGCGGGAATGCCACGGCCTCGCAGCCGTGTTCCCTCGCCAGCGCAAGGCTCGTCCGGTAGCAGGAAATGAGCTGCTCCCGCTCGCCGCAGCTGCCGCCGTTCCACACCGGGCCCACGGTGTGGATCACGTATTTGCAGGGCAGACGATAGGCTTTGGTTATTTTAGCGTCGCCGGTCTTACAGCCGCCCAGCGTCCGGCACTCGGCCAGCAGCCCCGGCCCCGCCGCCCGGTGGATGCTGCCGTCCACGCCGCCCCCGCCCAGCAGGGACTCGTTGGCCGCATTGACGATGGCGTCCACCGCCATTTTCGTGATGTCGTTGCGCACGATCTCAAGGGGCATGCTATCACCGCCTGAACATTTTCTGCCTAAATACTACCACAGTCCCGGCGGCAGGACAACAAAAATCCGCGCTTTCGGGTCGATTTTGCCGGTTGCGGGGCATTTTCCGCAACTTACGGTGGAAATCCCCTTTCCCTGTTGACAGCCATGCTTTTTTGAGTATAATACCCGGTATACGTTTCACGATATATATTTTGCACTATGTTTCAAATCGAATCGAAGAAACGAGAACGCCAGACGCATAGACGCAGTGCGGATCACAGCTGATGTGACCGCACCGCGTCTTTTTTAATTTGCAGAGGTGAATCAAATTGGAACTCAGGCAACTGGAAAAATCGGAATACGCGGGCAAAAAATTTACCGCCCGTTATCAGACCGGCGGTTATTACGATATCTGCCCCTCCGGGGACGGCTTCCGGATCAGCTACGCGCCCTTTGACGGGCCGGTGGAGCGGTCCTTCGACGATGTGTTTTTCGGGGAGTGGCTGGAAGACCCCGTCGCCTTCGGCGTGTTCGACGGCGGACGGCTCGTCGGATTCGCGGAGGGCGCTCTGGAGCGCTGGAACAACCGCTTCCGGTTCAGCAACATCTGCGTCTTTGATTCGTCGGACCGCGGCCGCGGGGCCGGGACCATGCTGATGGACGCCATCCAGAAGGCGGCGGAGTCCTCCGGGGCCCGGATGATCGTTCTGGAGACCCAGACCTGCAACGAAACCGCCATCGCGTTTTACAAAAAGCACGGGTTCTCGGTCATCGGCTTCGACCTGTACTCCTACTCCAACGCCGACCCGGAGCGGCATGAGGTCCGGCTCGAAATGGGGAAAAAGCTGAAGCCGTGAATGCAACGCCTGTCAGAGAGAAATGAGGCGGCGGGCCTAAACCGGGCAAGCTGAAAGCCGCCGCGGACATCCGCGGCGGCTCAGTGTGCCGGATCTCAGGAAATGGAGACGTTGCCCATAAAGGTATTGACGGCGAAAAACAACATGAACGCGGCGAAAAGGAAAAATCCGAACCCGCCGAAGATCGGCTTCCTGATCCGGTTTTCCGTGATGTTCTCCGGGTTCGACGGGTCGTAATAGCCCGGAACCTGACAGCCCAGCTCCCGCTTGCTGGAAAGGGACTGGCGGCTGAAGTAGCGGTAGGTCTTGCCG
>CAKUKL010000073.1 GCA_934662925.1 uncultured Oscillospiraceae bacterium
CGCCCAGCGTCCGCTGCACGTCCAGCGCGGCGCACAGGCGGGGTTGGAGCTCAAGCGGCAGGTCGCCGTAGCCGGGGCTGAACCGGTCGGTGAGAAACGCGCCGGGCAGCCGGGCGGCGATCTCCTGCTCGGCGGCGTCGCAGCCCGCCTCCACCCATGCGTTTCCGCAGGTGTCGGTGAGCAGGGCCCGGGCCATGTCCCGGACCTGAAGGGTCCGGAGCCGCGCGTCGAAGGCCGCCCCCAGCGTGCAGCACAGCAGCGCCGCCCGGCCGCACTGGGTCAGCATGAGCTTCGCCGTCCGCCCGGGCAGGAGCAGCTCCGTCTCCGGCAGGTACTCGCCCTCCGGCCGGTGCTCCACGGAGCACAGCCGCCAGTGCCAGCGGGGCTGGAATTTGGACGTGACCTCGCGGGCCACGGACTCCATCTCCCGCCGCAGCTCCTCCGGCGGCGGGGAAGGCACCCCGGCGTACCGGAGGGCCTCCTCAATGTCGACGGTCATGGGGCGTTCCCTCCCTTCTGCGGCGATTTTTTTATAATCATACCTGTTTTGTTGGAAAATGTACAGGGGCGGCGGGGAAAATTCCCGATAATCTGTGAAGTCCTGCGGAATTGACAAAAACCCATGGGGCTGGTATCATTTTCTGCGGTATTTATACAAAGGAAGTGTTTTGTGTGGAAAAGAAAAAATTCAACTGGAAACCGCTTGCTGCGGTCATCGTGTTCGTGGTGCTGGCCGTGGCCATGGTGCTGGTGTGGCGGGGGACCCGTCCCTCCACCGTGGAGGGCAGCAAGACCATTTATGTGGAGGTCGTCCACAAGGACGGCTCCGTGGCCGACTTCACCTATCAGACCGACAAGGAATATCTGGGTGAGGCCCTGCTGGAAGAGGGCCTGATCGCAGGCTCCGAGAGCGAGTTCGGCCTGTATGTGGAGACGGTGGACGGCGAGACCGCCAGCTATGACGCCGACCAGAGCTACTGGTGGCTCACCTGCAACGGCGAGGACGCCCAGACCGGCGCGGATCAGGTGGTCCTGACGGACGGGGATCATTTTGTCTGGACGTACACCGTCGGCTGAGCCCCGCCGCCCGCTCTCCGTCCGGGAGATGGCGGTACTCAGCCTGCTGGGGGCGCTGACCTTCAGCGCCAAGATGGTCATGGCCCAGCTGCCCAACATTGAGCCGGTGTCCCTCATGGTCATGCTGCTGGCCGTCACCTACGGCTGGCGGGGGCTGTACGCCGTGGCCATCTATGTGGGGCTGGAGTTTGCCGTCTGGGGGCTGGGGCTTTGGTCGTTCTGCTACCTGTATGTGTGGCTCATCCTGTTCGCGCTGGCGCTGGCCTTCCGGCGGATGACCTCCCCCTTCGGCTGGGCGGCGCTGTCCGGGCTGTTCGGCCTGACCTTCGGCGCGCTGTGCGCCATCGTCTACTGGATCGCCGGGGGCTGGGGCGCGGCGGTGTCGTGGTGGCTGGCGGGCATTCCCTTTGACCTCATCCACGGCGGAGGGAACTTCGCCATCGCCCTTGTGCTCTTCAATCCCATGCGCCGCCTGCTGGCCCGGCTGGACCGGGGCGGCGCGGCGTGAAAAAAGATCCCGTACCTGTGAAGGTACGGGATCTTTTTTCTTACTGATTGGCCGGAGCGGGGGTGGACAGCTCCCGCCGGGCGAACTGCCGGAAGAATAGAGCGCCCACGGCGGAGGTCACCAGCTCCGTGATGGGGAAGGTGAGCCAGAAGGTGTGCAGCCCGAAGCGGGAGAACAGAAAGCCCAGCGGCACGAACAGCACCACCGTCCGCAGGACGGTGAGCAGAGAGCTTTTCAGGGCGTAGCCCACCGCCTGAAAGAACACCGGGAAGATGAGGGACGTGACCATGGGGATGAAGCTGATGCCGATGATGTGGAAACCGTAGGCCCCGATGGCGATGACATCGGGGTCGGAGGAGAACACCCGGAGCATGGGGGCGGGGATGAGCTCGAAGCACAGCGTCCCGATGAGCATGAGGGCCACGCCGTACAGGACGGACACCCACAGCGTCTGCTTGCAGCGCTCCGGTTTTTTGGCGGCATAGTTGAAGCTCACCACCGGGACGATACAGGTCTGGAGCGCGCCCAGCGGGATGAAGAAGAACGTCTGCCACTTGTAGTACAGCCCCAGCGCGGTGACGGCCTGATCGGAAAAGCCGGACAGGATGAGGTTCAGCCCCAGAATGTAGAACGTGTACGCCGACTGCATCAGGATGTTGGGCACACCCAGCCTATAGGTCAGTCCCACCAGCTGGGGATACCGGCTCAGGGCGGGGGAGGGGCGGTAGCCGCCGGGCATGACGATGAGGGCGGCGGCGATCTGGCCCAGCACGGTGGCCACGGCGGCCCCGGCGATGCCCATGGCGGGGAAGGGACCGACGCCGAAGATGAGCAGGGGGTCGAAGATGATGTTGATGACCGCGCCGATGATCTGGGCGAACATGGGTGTTTTCATGTTGCCGTTGGCCTGTAAGACCTTGGTCCAGATGCTCTCGGTGAACAGGCCCACGCTGAACAGGCAGACGATCCGGCCGTAGACTATGACTTCCCGGATGACCTCCTCCGAGCCGGTGGACATCCGGGCGTAGGCGGGCATGATGGCCCAACACACCGCCGCGAAGAGCACCCACATGATCAGCGCCAGCGGAAGGCCGATACCCGCCGTCTCTTCCGCCCGCTTCCGGTCGCCGGAGCCGGCAAACCGGGCGATGGCGGTGTTGATGCCCACGCCGGTACCCACGGCCAGCGCGATCATCAGCAGCTGGATGGGGTAGATGATGGACAGGGCGGTGAGTCCCGCACCGGAATAGCGGCCCACGAAGAAGCTGTCCACGATATTGTAAAGGGCCTGAATGAGCTGGGCCAGCATCACCGGCGGCGCCAGCTTCAGCAGGATCCGGCTGATCTTTTCTGTTCCAAAGCACTCGTTATCCATAGGAAATTCCGCCTTTTGACGAAGATGGAGCACCGGGGAGCGGTTCGGCCCATCCGGTGCGTGACAACGAGTATAGCAGATTTGCGTAGAGGGCGCAATCATCTGCCCGCCGAAAATTTTTCCACAGAAACGGGGGCGGCTTGTGGAGAATGGACGCTGGGCTGCTTTAAGAGTAGAACACCAGCCGCACCGCCCAGCTGGCGGCCAGAAACCCCGCCACGTCCCCGCACAGGGCGGCGGGGACGGCGTAGCGGGTCTTTGCCACCTTGGCCGCGCCGAAATATACCGCGATGGTGTAAAATGTCGTTTCCGTGGAGCCCAGCATCACCGCCGCCGTCCGGCCCACCAGCGAGTCCGGGCCGTAGGTGCTGATGAGCTCCGCTCCCACCCCGAGGGCTGCCGAGCCGCTCACCGGCCGCACCAGCAGAAGGCCAATGGTCTCCACCGGGATGCCCACCGCCGTCAGCACCGGCTCCAGCGCCCGGCCCAGCAGCTCCAGTGCCCCGGAGGCCCGGAGCATATATACCGCCGTCAGAAGGCCGACGAGGGGCGGCACGATGCGCAGCATGACCTTCAGCCCCTCGCCCGCGCCGTCCACCAGCGCCCCCCACAGGTCCACCCGCCGGACAAGGCCCCACAGGGCCACCGCCAGCATAAGAAAGGGCACCAGCATGGTGTAGATCAGCTCCATGTTTTCACCTCCATACCCGGGACAGCAGCTTTGCCGCCCCGACGCCCGCCGTCACCGACACGATGCTCGCCAGCCACACGGCAGGGAGAATGTCAAAGGGCGCGGCGCACCCCGCCGCTGCCCGCAGGCTGGCCACCGTGGTGGGGATCAGCTCGATGGACGCGGTGTTGCACACCACCAGCATACAAAGGCTGTCGGACGCCACCCCCGGCGTCCGGCCCGCCATGAGCCGGGCGGCCTCCAGCCCCAGCGGCGTGGCGGCGTTGCCCAGCCCCAGCAGATTGGCCGACACGTTGGCGGACACCGCGTCCATCACCTTGCCGTCCCGGGCAAAGTCCGGGTACAGCCGCCGCAGCACCGGTCGCAGCGCTCGGCTCAGCCCCGCGGCCAGCCCGGAGCGCCGCATGATCTCCATGACCCCAAGCCACAGGCACATGACCCCCGTCATGGAGATGCACAGCTCCACCCCGGCTGCGGCCCCCTCCAGCGCCGCGGCCGCCACCGCCTCCCCGTTTCCGAGGGCCAGCGCGCACAGCACCGACGCACCCACCATCACCGTCCAGATCACCGACATGGCCATAAAATTCCCTCCTGTTTCCCCTCCATTTCTATTCAGTGGGAACTGGTTTATACCCACCGTTTTCATCGGAATACATGCCAATTTTCCAATATGTTACACAATTGTTAATTCTACGCCCAATTTCGATTTTTTCCGCTTTTTGGGTTGACAAAAAAATACATTGTGTTATAATGAGCCACGCTCGAATAAATTCCAATATTTACAACCATACAGGAGGGCTCATTATGAAATCTACTGGTATCGTCCGCCGCGTTGACGAGCTTGGCCGCATCGTCCTTCCCATTGAGCTTCGCCGCACCCTCGACATTTCTGAGCGTGATTCGCTGGAAATTTATGTGGATGGAGCCTCTATCGTGCTGAAAAAATATCAGCCGGCCTGCATTTTCTGCGACGATGCGACGGATGTGGTCACCTACAAGGGAAAGAACATCTGCAAGAACTGCCTGAAGGAACTCAAGAGCAAGGCTTGATCGTCCCGCCACCGGTCAAATGAAAACCGCGCTCCCGGCTGATGCCGGGAGCGCGGTTTTTTTGTTATCTCATCAAGTAAATCCTGATAGCTTTATTACGATTAGTATTGGAAATTTTTCCGAGCTTTTCAGGCGGTTATCGTCATTTTCCGATGGCCATGTCGTAAAGCTGCTTTTTCTTCAGCCCGAACTCCGCCGCGGTCTGTGCGGCGGCCTCCTTCAGGGACATGCCCTCCTCCCGCAGACGGTTCACCCGCTCCAGCGCGGCGTCCGGATCTCCGGCGGCCTGCTCCGCGGGGGCGGCCCCTTCCAGCACCAGAACGAACTCTCCCTTGGGCTGCGTCCCCTCGAAGTGGGCCAGCGCGCCTCCCACGGTGGTGCGGAGCACCTCCTCGTGGAGCTTGGTCAGCTCCCGGCACACGGACAGGCGGCGGTCCGGCCCGAAGGCCTCCGCCAGATCCTCCAGCGTGGCCAGCAGCTTGTGGGGGGCCTCGTAGAAGATCATGGTTCGGGTCTCCAACCTGAGGGAGCCCAGCTGGGCCCGGCGGTTTTTCCGGTTCATGGGCAGAAAGCCCTCGAAGGTGAACCGGGCGGTGGGCAGGCCGGACACGGACAGGGCCGTCACCAGCGCGCAGGGGCCGGGGACGGCGCATACCGTCACCCCCGTTTCGGCGCACAGGGCCACCAGATCCTCGCCGGGGTCGGAAATGGCGGGGGTGCCCGCGTCGGTGACCAGCGCGCAGTTCTCGCCCGCCAGCAGCCGGGCGAGGATGGCCGGGCCCGCCGTCTCCGTATTGTGGCGGTGGTAGGTGACCATGGGCTTTTTCAGCTCCAGATGGTTGAGCAGTTTCACCGTCACCCGGGTGTCCTCGGCGGCGATGAAATCCGCCTCCGCCAGCGTCTCCGCCATCCGCCGGGAGATGTCCCCCAGATTGCCGATGGGAGTGGGCACCAGATACAAGACTCCTGCCATTGCGTCTCCTCCTGTTCAATAGGGCACAGGCTTTGCCTGTGCCCTTTCCGTTTGTTTTTACAGCACAATCAGGCCGTAGGTGCGGCTGAGCCGCTCCAGCTCCTCCGGTTCCAGATCGCCGGTGCCGTCGTAAAAGGCCCGGCCCTGATACTCCCGCAGGGCGGCTTCCAGCAGCTCGGGCACGTCGGACCACAGGCACAGGGCCTTGCGGATGGCGTACTGCTCCCGGGCGAAAATGTCCACGTCGTCCTGCTCGGTGATGACGATCTTCATGGCGCCTACCGGGTCGTCCTCGGCGGCGATGATGTCCTCCAGCAGGTCGGGGCCGCACTCCACCCCCTCGCCCACGTCCACCGTCCGGGTGACGAAGCTGGGGGCCGTGCCGGTGGCGCAGGGGATCACGTCCGGGTCCTTCTCCGTGACGGCGTAGGGGTAAAGCGCCGCTTCGCCGTCCTTCAGGTAAAAGAGCGGGATGCTGGCGTACCGGGAGATCTCCTTTAGCTGTGTCAGGGCCAGCTCCTCCGGGCAGTCAAGGCCGAAGGCGGCGGCGCCCATGCCCTCCGCCACGAACAGGGCGGCCAGCATGTGGACGCCGGTGGGGGATTCCCCGTCCTCATCGCACTGCCATGACACCCACGCCGGGAAGCAGTCCCGCGCCCGGGCGGCCAGAATGGCGGCCCGGCACTCGGCCATGGTGGTCATGGAGCGGATGTGTACCGGCCCCGCGCCGGGCGTGAGCGCGCCGGCGTACTCTGCCGTCAGCGCTTCAAAGGTATCCTCGCCCGCCGGGACCACGTCCCGGCCCAGCGGGGTCAGGGTCTGCTGAAATAACGGAACTGTGTCGTCCATCAGATCGTCTCTCCTGCTTTCTTCTCATAAAATTTCAAGATAGTATAGCAGATATTTCCGGCGAAATCAAGTGCGCCCCGCCGTTCAGGCAACGAAAAAGCGGCCGCCCGAAGGCGGCCGCCAGTGCGTTTTGTCACATTTTTTCCGGCGCGGTGACGCCCAGCAGGCCGAGGCCGTTGGCCAGCACCACCCGGACGCAGTCCGCCAGCTTCAGCCGGGCCCGAAGCAGCTCCGGCTCTTCGCCCTTGATGCGGCAGGCGTTGTAGAACCGGTGGAAATCCCCCGCCAGCGCGGTGAGGTAGCGATTGATGCGGCTGGGGTCATAGGCCCGGGCGGCCAGCCGGATCTCCTCCGGATACTGGGCCAGATTCTTGACCAGCGCCTGTTCCTCCTCGGTGCGGAGCAGGGCGGCGTCCACCTCGCTCATGGCGGGGACGGCGGAGCCGTCGGCGGCCAGATTGGCCACCAGCGAGCAGATGCGGGCGTGGGCGTACTGGACGTAGTACACCGGGTTGTCGGAATCCTGCCGGACGGCAAGGTCCAGATCGAAGTCGAGGGGGCTGGTGGACACGCGGTTGTTGAAATAGTACCGGGCGGCATCCACGCTGATG
>CAKUKL010000074.1 GCA_934662925.1 uncultured Oscillospiraceae bacterium
AGCTCAGGTAGAGCAGTGGGCCATCGCCAACCGCGATGTCATGCAGGCTCAGGCCGACAACGGTGAGATTCTCGTCCGCCGCGAGTATGACGACGGCTCCGTGTACGATGACAATTCAGGCAACTATTTCTTCGTTTTGTCCCCCGACTCCAGCGTCTACATCAACACCTTCGCCTCCGAAATGATGTATACCCGCACCGGCAACTGCGCCCACTACTCCGCTCTGCTGGCCCTCCTGCTGGGCCATCTGGGCTTCGACTGCCGCCTCATCGCCGGGAACTTCATCAACGGCAACGGCTCTCAGGTGGAGCACAAGTGGAACTACGTGCTGGTGGACGGCCAGTTCTACTGGCTGGACGTGCGCATGGATCACGCCAACTACGCCCGCACCGGCAAGATCAACTACCAGTACTTCATGATCTCTGACACCAACGAGTGGGCCAAGCGCCACAGTTGGGATCATGAGTACTCCGACTGGCTGGCTGCCAACGCCGACGACATCGCCGACCTCTACGCCTTCGATACCGCCGTCACCTCCGGCCGCCCCTGGGCCCGGTGCAGCGACTGGGCCGCGTCCTACATGGAGCAGGCCTACAACTGGGGCCTTCTCCCCTGGCAGCTTGACGGCGAGGACCTGCGGCAGGACATCTCCCGGGCCGAGTTCGCCGCCGTGGCGGTAAACATGTACGAAGTCCTCACCGGCAAGACCGTCCCGGAATACACCGGCGCGAACCCCTTTGACGACACCGATGATGAGGACGTTCTCCGGGCCTACAGCCTCGGTGTGGTCAACGGCAACGGCGCAGGCGGCTTCTCCCCGGATGACACCCTCACCCGGGAGCAGGCGGCCACCATGCTTGGCCGGGTGTACGAGCTCATCAACACCGGCGCCGTAGGAGACGGCTCCAAGCTGTCCCAGACCGGCGTGAAGGCCTTTGCCGACGACAGCTCCATTGCCGGCTACGCCCGGAATTACATCTACTTCTTTGCCGGGCAGGACATCATCAACGGCGTGGGCAACGGCAAGTTCGCCCCCAAGACGCCCATGACCCGGGAGTCCGCCCTCAAGATCTCGGTGGCCACGGCGGATAAACTTTGAAACGTGGAAAAGCTCTGAACATATGATAAAAGGAAGGCTGCCCGCAGGCAGCCTTCCTTTTTGCTCTTCGATTCTCAGTACCGGCGGATGACCGCCACCACCTTGCCCAGAATGGAGCAGCCCTCGCCGTCGATGGGCTGGTACTCCGGGCTGGAGTTCTCCGGGTACAGCCACACATGGCCGTTCTCCCGGCGGTAGGTCTTGACGGTGGCCTCGTCCTCGAACAGGGCCACCACGATGTCGCCGTTGCGCACGGTCTGCTGCTGGTGGACCACCACCACGTCGCCGGGCAGGATGCCCGCCTCCAGCATGGACTCACCCCGGACTTTCAGGGCGAAGTGCTCGCCGGTGAGCCCGCCGGTGTCAAAGGTCAGGTATTCCTCGATGTTCTCCTGCGCCAGAATGGGGGAACCTGCGGCCACATAGCCCAGCAGGGGCACCTGATCCCGGCGGTTGTGGGCGCCGTCGGTAATGGAGATGGCGCGGGTCTTGCCCTCCGCCTGCGTGATGAGGCCCGCTTCCCGCAGGCCCTTGAGGTGGAAATGAACGGTGGACGGGGATTTCAGGTCCACGGCCTGAGCGATCTCCCGGACAGAGGGAGGATAGCCGTGATCCTGACTGAATTCAAGGATGTAGTCATAGATCTGCTGCTGTTTGGGGGATAATTTACTCATGGAGCAGCCTCCTTTTTGAGCGTTAACGTCTGGTCAGCCTTAGTGTACCATAGCCGGGACGGTTTGTCAAACATCCGTTCTAAGTTTTTGCCAAACATTTTTTCCCAAACCGCCGGATTTTTTGTGAAGTTGCTATTGACAATCGTTAGCATACTGACTAAAATAAGAAGCACGCTAATAATTAGCCCACGAACGATTTATCCCGGGGCTGCTTTATCCCTCAGAAAGGAGGTACGCAAATGCCCAATGATCTGCCCGAACATTCCAACATCAACGAAGAATTTCTGTTTCACGCCCTGACCCGGGCCCACTTCAACGCCCAGCAGGCGGGGCTGCGCCAGCGGGGCCTTCCCGATCTCGGCTCGCCCAAGATCCTGTTCGCCCTCATGGAGTACCCGAAGGACGGCGTGGAAGCCCCCTCCCAGAAGGAGCTGGCCGACCGGCTCCACATCTCCCCGGCCACCGTGGCCGCCTCCCTCAAGTCGCTGGAGAAATGCGGCTACGTCTCCCGGCACGCCGACGCTAGGGACAGCCGCCGCAACCTCATCTCCATCACCCCCAAGGGTCGGCAGTCCATGGAGACCAGCCGGGCGGTGTTCGACTCCGTGGACCGCTACATGTTCCACGGCTTTTCCGAGGAGGAACGCCGTCAGGTGTTCTCCTTCCACTACCGGATGCTCCAAAACCTCTATCAGATCGGCGGCGACAACGACATCGGCTGTCCCGCTTTCCCCAGAAAGGATGGTTAAACTCATATGATCAAACGCCTTGCCCCTTACTTCAAGGGCTATGGGAAGTACGCGCTGCTGGCTCCGCTGCTGGTCATGCTGGAGACGGTGTGCGAGCTGCTCATGCCCCTTCAGATGGCCCGCATCATCGACGTGGGCATCCCCAACATGGACATGAAGGTCATCCTCACCGCGGGCGCTCTCATGTTCCTGCTGGCGGTGGTCGCCATGATCACCGGCTCCTATTCGTCCAAGGCGGCGTCCTACGCCGCTCAGGGCATGGGCGCGAACCTGCGCCGTGCCCAGTTCGACAAGATCGCGTCCTTCTCCTTTGCGGATATCGACCGGTTCTCCTCCGCCTCCCTCATCACCCGCCTGACCAACGACCTGACCAACCTCCAGAACACGGCGGTCATGTGCCTGCGGATGATCATCCGGGCGCTGACCATGGTCATTGCCGCCCTGATCCTCGCCTTTGCCCTCAGCCCCCGGCTGGCTCTCATCGTGTGCGTGGTGCTGCCCATTCTGGCCGTCTGCGTGGGTGTGCTGATGTACGTCTGCCACTCCCTCTTTGAAAAGATGCAGAAGGCCATCGACGACATGAACGAAAAGGTGCAGGAAAACCTCGTGGCCATCCGCGTGGTCAAGTCCTACGTCCGCGAGAACTACGAACGGAAAAAGTTTCAGGCCGCCAACGACAACTTCACCAAAACCGGCCTGAACGCCGTGCTGCGGGTGGTCCTCATGCAGCCCATCATGATGATCGGCATTTCCGTCACCACGGTGCTGGTCCTCTACAACGGCGCCAACATCGTCCTTGCCGGCGGCATGGGCGTGGGCGACCTCCAGACCATCATCAACTACATTTTCCAGATCCTGTTCTCCATTCTGATGGTGGCCATGGCCCTGCTCCAGTACGTTCGGGCGCAGGCCTCCGCCGAGCGCGTGTTCGAGGTGCTGGACACCGAGTCCGACATTGAGGACGGCCCCGCCGTCACCGCCGAGGCCGCCGCCCTCCTCCCCGCCGACCAGCGGGCCAGAGCGGAGCTCATCCCCGCCCCGCGGGGCAGCGTGGAGTTCCGGAATGTGTCCTTCAAGTATCTGGCCACCGGCACCGGCGAGGACGTGCTGAAAAACATCTCCTTTGAGGTGAAGCCCGGCGAGTTCACCGCCATCGTGGGCGGCACCGGCACCGGAAAATCCTCGCTGGTCAACCTGATCCCCCGGTTCTACGACGTCACCGGCGGCGAGGTGCTGGTGGACGGCATGGACGTCCGGGACTACCCGCTGGAGGCCCTCCGCCGCCGCATCGGCATGGTGCTCCAGAACAACGTGCTGTTCTCCGGCACCATCCGGGAGAACCTCCTCTGGGGCGTTCCGGAGGAAACGCAAGCCGACCGGGACGAAATGGCCCGGCGGAATATCAGCTGGGATGAGCTGGTGGAGGAGCGGATGATCCAGGCCGCCAAGGACGCTCAGGCCTACGATTTCATCATGAGCTTCCCCGACGGCTTCGATACCTATCTGGAGCAGGGCGGCGTCAACGTCTCCGGCGGCCAGAAGCAGCGTCTGTGCATCGCCCGGGCCATGCTCAAGCACCCGGCCATCCTCATTCTGGATGACTCCACCTCCGCCGTGGACTCCACCACCGAGGGTCTGATCCGGGAGTCCTTCAGCCGCAACCTGAAGGGCACCACCGTCATCATCATCGCCCAGCGCATCAGCTCCGTGCAGTACGCCGACAAGATCGTGGTGCTGGACAACGGCGTCATCGCCGGCGTGGGCAATCACGATGAGCTGATGAAAACCAACGAGATCTATCAGGAAATTTACGCTTCTCAGCAGGAAGGGGTGCAGGAATAATGGCCGATCCGAAGAAGAAATACAGCCAGCCCGAAGGCGGGGACAAACCCTCCGGCGGCGGACCGGGCGGCGGTCCCCGGGGCGGCTTCGGCAAGCCCAAAGACCTGAAGGGTACCGCTCTTCGCATGTTCAGCTATATCACCCGGCGGCCCCTGCTGCTCATCGCGGCGCTGGCCTGCGTGGTGGCCGCCTCCATCGCCAATCTGGCGGGCACCTATATGATGCGCCCCATCATCAACGGCATTGAGGACGCTCTGAAAAACGGCTCCGCCGCCATTCCGGGGCTGCTGACCTCCTGCCTTCAGCTCATGGCCATCTACGCCGTGGCCGCCATCACCACCTACCTTCAGGCCAACCTCATGGCCCAGCTGGCCCAGAAGGGCTGCAACATTCTGCGGCGCGAGCTGTTCGACCGCCTGCAGGAGCTGCCCCTGAGCTACTTCGACGCCCACACCCACGGTCAGCTCATGAGCCGCTTCACCAACGACGCGGACAACGTGCAGATGGCGCTGGAGCAGAGCCTTGTGCAGCTGTTCTCCTCCGCCATCACCTTCATCGGCACTGTGGTCATGATGATCTACCTCTCCCCCGTGCTGTTCCTGTGCTCGCTGGTCATGCTGGTCATCGTCATCATCGTATTCCAGAAGATCGGCAAGCTCAGCCGCACCTATTATAAGAAGCAGCAGGCCGCGCTGGGCGCCGTCAACGGCAATATTCAGGAAATGATCGAGGGCATGAAGGTCGTCAAGGCCTTCACCCACGAGGATGCCGCCAAGAGCGAGTTCCACGAGCTCAACGACGAGTACCGCGAGAGCGCCAGCCGCGCCAACTTCTATTCCTCCACCATCATGCCCATCACTGCCGCCATTTCCAACATGGGCTACGCGGCCACCGCCGCCATCGGCGGCGCGCTGGCTCTGGCCGGGTTCGACATCGGCGGTCTGGTCACCTACCTGAGCTACAGTAAGCAGATCACTCAGCCCATCAACCAGATCTCCATGCAGATGACCACCCTGCTGTCCGCCATGGCAGGCGCGGAGCGTATCTTCGAGATCATGGACGCCCAGCCCGAGGTGGACGACGGCAAGGTCGTCCTCGTCCCCGCCGAGAAGCGGGACGGCAGGCTGGTGGAGGCCGAAAGCTCCAAGGGCGCCCGGACGTGGGCGTGGAAGGTCCCCAACGGTCTGGCCTTCTCCCTCGCCAGCGTGGTCAAGCACGAGGACGGCACCTTTACCGAGGTGCCCGAGGGCTCCGCCGGCCAGATCTGGGCGTGGAAATACCCCACCCACAACGCCGTCGTGGGCAAGGATATGCCCGAGTGGGAGTACCACCAGATCCGGGGCGCAGTCAACCACGAGAACCCGGACTACGTCCTCACCGAGCTGAGGGGCGCTGTCCGGCTCAGTCAGGTGGACTTCTCCTATGTGGAGGGCAAGCCGGTGCTGAAAAAGGTCTCTGTGTTCGCCAACCCCGGCCAGAAGATCGCATTCGTCGGCTCCACCGGTGCGGGCAAGACCACCATCACCAACCTTATCAACCGCTTCTATGAAATTCAGGGCGGCATGATCACCTGCGACGGCATCAACGTCCGGGACATTGAAAAGGACTCCCTGCGGCTCAGTCAGGGCTCCGTCCTTCAGGACACCCACCTGTTCACCGGCACGGTCATGGACAACATCCGCTACGGCCGTCTGGAGGCCACCGACGAGGAGTGCATCGCCGCGGCAAAGACCGCCAATGCCGACGGCTTCATCCGCCGCCTGCCCAATGGCTACCAGACCGTGGTCACCGGCGACGGCGCCAACCTCAGTCAGGGCCAGCGCCAGCTGCTGGCCATCGCCCGGGCCGCCGTCAAGGATCCCCCGGTGATGATTTTGGACGAAGCCACCTCTTCCATCGACACCCGCACCGAGCAGCACATCCAGCACGGCATGGACGCGCTGATGGAGGGCCGGACGGTGTTCGTCATCGCCCACCGCCTGTCTACTGTCCGCAACTCCGACTGCATCGTGGTCATCGAGCACGGCGAGATCATGGAAAAGGGCAGCCACGCCGAGCTGCTGGCCGAAAAGGGCCGGTATTATCAGCTGTATACGGGGCAGTTTGAACTGGACTAATTCTTTGCGGACAAAAATCGTCCGCAAAGAGAGCGCCTGTCCGCGGGGAAATTCGCCCCGCGGCAGGCGTTTTCCGGCTTTCTGCGCGCACTCGCTGCGCTCGCACACTCCGACGCCGCAAAGAGTCTTTGCCCACGTACACGCCGCGGGCAAAGACAGATTAGGAGTAATTCGCCTGACGGCGATTACGCCCCGGGAGCAAATGCTCCCGGGGCGTTTCGTACAAAAAGCCGCGGCAGTTTTTTTGAATTTCTATCTTTTTGTTCTTGCAATTTCGTTCACAATCTGTTAGTATATGACGAAATGAGAAAGGGGGAGACGAAATGTTCGCGTACCGGTGCAAGCGCTTTCACGGTCCGCGGGCTTTGTGTTTCCATTTTTCCCATGCAGGGTAAGACAATCGCCGTCTTGGTGGTTGTCTCTTTTTTTGCCCTGCTGTAAACAAGAGAAAGGGAGAGATCTATGAACAACCAAGAACCTATCCGCGACGCACGGACCCTCGGCTGGCCCAAGATGCTCATTCTGGGCTTCCAGCATATGTTCGCCATGTTCGGCGCCACCATTCTGGTCCCCATCCTGACCAACCAGTACTTCACCGAGCTTGACGGCACTCAGTCCGGCCTGTCCATCCGCGT
>CAKUKL010000075.1 GCA_934662925.1 uncultured Oscillospiraceae bacterium
CATCAAGATGATGCGCAATCTTCAGAAAGAGCTGAACTCCGCCGTCATCCTCATTACCCACGACCTCGGCGTTGTGGCGAACTTCTGCAGCAAAGTGGCTATCGTCTACGCCGGCGAGATCGTGGAGTGCGGCGACCTGCGGGATATTTTCGACCGGACGAAGAAGCATCACCCCTATACGGTGGGCCTGTTCAACTCCATTCCGGACATCCATTCCACGGCGAAGCGGCTTCAGGTCATCCCCGGTCTGATGCCCAACCCCAGCGACCTGCCCGACGGCTGCAAATTCAACCCGCGCTGCTCCTGCTGCATGGAGTGCTGCAAGAGCGGACCGGTGCCGGTGCTGCAGGAGGGGACTCACCAGATCCGCTGCCATCAGTTCAAGGAGGTGTGATCCATGGCCGAAACAGAAAAGAAAGAGCGGGATGTCGTGCTGCGGGTCAAAAAGCTGAAGAAGTTTTTTGATACCCCCAAGGGCCGCCTTCATGCGGTGGATAACGTCACCTTTGAGCTGGAGCGCGGTAAGACCCTCGGCGTAGTCGGTGAGTCTGGCTGCGGCAAGTCTACCCTCGGCCGGACCATCCTCATGCTGACCGGAAAGACCTCCGGCGAGGTCCTGTTCAACGGCGAGGATATTTTTCAGGCCAACCGGGCGCGGCAGAAGGAGCTCCGCCGGGAGATGCAGATGATCTTCCAGGACCCCTTCTCATCGCTGAACCCCCGGATGACGGTGTCTCAGCTGATTGAGGAGCCGCTGAAGATCTACCATGTCTACAAGGACAAGGCGTCCCGGCAGGCCCGGGTGCTGGAGCTGATGGAGACGGTGGGGCTGGACGCACGCTACGTGAACACCTACCCCCACGAACTGGACGGCGGCCGCCGTCAGCGTATCGGCATCGCCCGGGCGCTGGCGCTTGACCCTCAGCTGATCATCTGCGACGAGCCAGTCTCCGCGCTGGACGTGTCCATTCAGGCGCAGATCCTGAATCTGCTGATGGACGCCAAGGATGAGCTGGGTCTGACATATATCTTCATCACCCACGATCTGTCTGTGGTCAAGCACATCTCGGATGAGATCCTGGTGCTTTATATGGGCAAAATGGTGGAGAAAGCCACGCCGGACGAGCTGTTCAACAACCCCATGCATCCGTACACGCAGGCGCTGCTCAAGGCCATCCCGATCCCCGATCTGGAGAGCATCGGAAAGGAGCTTGAGGTCATGAAGGGCGAGGTATCGTCGCCGGTGGACCCCAAGCCCGGCTGCCGGTTCGCGGCGCGCTGCCCCAATGCTACGGAGATATGCCATCAGAAGACGCCGAAATTCCGGCGGTATGGAGAAGACCACTATGTGGCCTGCCACCTGTATCCTCAGGAGCGGACACAGGCGCAGCAGACAAATGAAGGAGGAGCACAATGAAAACCATCAGCTTTATCGGCGCAGGCAACATGGGCGGCGCCGTCGCCCGGGCCGTCTGCAAGGCCATTGATCCCGCGGAGGTTGTGCTGTTTGACATCGATTCCGCCAAGGCGGCGCATCTGGCGGACGAGATCGGCTGCACCGTCGCCTCCAGCACGGAAGAGGCCGTGCGTCTGTCCAAGTACATCATGTTCGCGGTCAAGCCCCAGTTTTACGACGGCACCGCCGCGCAGGTCATGCCGGCCCTGAAGGCGTGCGTGGACGCGGGCGAGGAAAAGATCGTGACCTCTCTCATGGCCGGCATTACGCTGGGCGGTCTGGAAAAGACCATCACCGAGGCCGGAATGGAGCTGCCGGTGATCCGCATTCTCCCCAACACCCCCGCGATGATCGGCGAAGGCCTGAGCCTTGTGGTCGGAAACGCGATGGCCAAGGAGCGCGGCGCGACGGCGGAGCTCATTGAGCTGCTGAAGTACACCGGCCTTGTGGAGGAGACCACGGAGCACGAGCTGGATCTGGCCAGCCATATCTACAGCTGCTCCCCCGCCTGGGTGGATATGTTCATCGAGGCGCTGGCCGACGGCGCCGTCGCCACCGGCCTGTTCCGGGATAAGGCGCTGCGGTACGCGGCTCAGGGCGTCAAGGGTTCTGCCGCGCTGGTGCTGGAAAGCCATCAGCATCCCGGCGCGCTGAAGGACGCGGTCTGCTCTCCCGGCGGCATCACCATTCAGGGCGTGATCGCGCTGGAGAAGCGCGGCTTCCGCGCTGCGGTGATCGAGGCCGTCGAGGCGGCGGAGAAGAAGCGTCAGGAGATGGCGCGCTGATCCGCACGAAAGCCGAAGCGGTCAGGGTTTCCCATCTGCGCAAAAAATAAATATCAGCAAGCGCCTGCGTCATCCGACGCAGGCGCTTTTTTGCCCCCGATGCAATGCATCGGGGGCTTTTTATTTTATGCGGGAGCCCTCAAAACCCCGCGGTTTCAAATCACTTTGATTTAGACGTGATCGGTTCGGCCCTAAATTTAGCGGACAGCAGGGGGTAATGCAGAATTTCTATAGTGAAAGAGATAACATGGGCGGGCGATCTTTCAGAAAGGACGGTGCATTCTAAAATTGAAGGCAAAAAACTCCGAAGGCCGGATGGAGAACATCCGGTTTCCGGAGCTTTTGTTTGCCGGGAAAAACAGCCGCCTGCGCATAAGCAGAAGGGAAAATGAGGAAAATAAATTTATTAGAGGAGGATGGTCCTATTTGGAAATGAACGTCAGAGATGATAAGAAAATCGTGGAAATATGGCTGACAAACGCGGAAAAGGTCGACCCGATCCTGCGGGAAGGGCTGAAAGCGGTTTACGCCGAATACAAGGCGAAAAAATATCTGGTCGCCGTGTTTGAGTCCGGCAGAGGCGACCTTTATGAGAACGCGCGGGATCTGCTGCTCTATAACCGCCGCCGCAGCGCCGAAAAGGCCGTGCAGGAGGAGAAAAAGCAGCGGGCGGCAGCTGTGGGGTGCTGAGTGCCGGGCGGAGGGAAGAAATTCTCTGCGCCCTGGTCTTTTTCCACTTGAAAAGATCAGCAAAACAATATACAATATTATCTGAATATAAAATTCGGCCAAAAGACAAAAATGGCAGCTGCGTTTATGCAGCTGCCTAGGAGAAAGAGAGGGGAGCATATGAGGGAGACCGAAAGCGATTCTATCCAGCTTTTTGAGGATCAGAAGATTCGTGTGGCGTGGGATGCGGAACGGGAGGAATGGTACTTCTCCATCGTGGATGTGGTCGCAGTTCTGACTGACCAGCCGGATTATGACCACGCCAGAAACTACTGGAAGGTACTGAAAAACCGTCTGGCAAAAGAGGGCAGTCAGTTGGTTACGGCGTGTAACCAACTGAAAATGCGCTCTCCGAAGGACGGAAAAAATTATGCAACCGACGTTGCCGACACGGAGCAGCTTCTGCGCATCATCCAGTCCATCCCCTCCAAGAAGTCGGAACCCTTCAAGACGTGGCTGGCGATGGTGGGCCGGGAGCGAATCGAGGAAACCATCGACCCGGAGCAGGCCATCGACCGCGCGCTGGAAACATATCTGAAAAAGGGCTACTCCGAGGAGTGGGTACATCAGCGGCTGCTGTCGATCCGTATCCGCAACGAGCTGACGGATGAGTGGAGCAGGCGCGGCGTGCAGAAGGGCAGGGAATATGCCATCCTCACGGACGAGATCACCCGTGCGTGGTCGGGCATGAGCACGCGGCAGTACAAGAACTCCAAGGGCTTGAAGAAGGAGAACCTCCGGGATAACATGAGCAATCTGGAGCTGGTGCTGACCATGCTGGCCGAGGCTTCCACCACCGACATTGCCAAGGCCGAACAGCCGCAAGGCTTTGACGAGAACCAAACGGTCGCCCGCCGGGGCGGCAATGTGGCCGGGGTCGCCCGACAGGCGCTGGAAGCCGAGACCGGCAAACCGGTCGTTACCTCGCAGAACGCCGAGAGCTTCCGACAGCTCGTCACCGACATTGTGACCGATGCGGCGCAACTGCCAGAGAATACAGAGGAGAACGCAAATGGGAAATGAGATCGCAGGCCGCGGCGAAGTGCTATTATACAGCGATGAGAGCGGCAAGGAATACATCAGCGTTGTGTTTAAGGACGAAACGTTCTGGCTGACGCAGAAGGCAATGGCAGAGCTGTTCGATGTCCAAACGCCTGCCATCAGTAAGCATTTGAAAAACATATTTGCAGATGGCGAGTTGGATGAAACGATGGTTGTTTCCAAAATGGAAACAACCACTCGGCACGGGGCAATTCAGGGTAAGACGCAGACAAACGACACAAAATTTTATAATCTCGATGCTATCATCGCCGTGGGCTACCGGGTGAACTCGAAAAAGGCCACCCGCTTCCGCCAGTGGGCGACGAAAACGCTGAAAGAGTACATTCAAAAAGGCTTTGTCCTCAACGACGAGTTGATGAAAAACGGCCGCCCGTTCGGCAAAGACTACTTCGACGAACTGCTGGAGCGCATCCGCGAAATTCGCGCCAGTGAGCGCCGGGCCTATCAGAAAATCGCGGATGTCTTTGAGCAGTGCAGCTATGACTACGACAAAAACAGCGAGACCACGAAAGCCTTCTATGCCTTCGTGCAGAACAAGCTGCACTACGCCGTCACCGGCAAGACTGCCGCCGAGCTGATCTCCGAGCGGGCCACGCTGGACAGTCCCACCATGGGCCTGACCACATGGAAGGGTGCGCCGGATGGGAAGATACTCAAAAGTGACACGCTGGTGGCGAAGAACTACCTGAACGAAAAGGAGCTGTCCCGCCTGAACCGGCTGGTGACCATGTTCATCGACTACGCCGAACTGATGGCGGAGGACGAACAGTTGATGTCCATGCAGGACTGGCTGGACGAGACTGACCGCTTCCTCGAAAACAACCGCCGCAAGGTGCTGGACAGCAAAGGCCACATCTCGCGGGAAGCGGCAGTCAAAAAGGTCGGCGCGGTCTACGACGAGTTCCGCAAAAAGCAGGACGCGGCATACATCTCCGACTTCGACCGGGAGATGGCAAAATACTTAAAGGGCGGTGAGACACCATGATCGAACGTTATGACATCGCGGGCTACTGCCGCATCTCGGTGGACGAAGAACTGGACCGGGACAACACGTCCATCGAAAACCAGAAGGCCATCATCGCGGACTTCGTGCGCCAGCGGTTTCCCGACTCCAGCCTGACCTTCTACGAGGATCGCGACCGCTCCGGCTACACCTTCGAGCAGCGGGAAAACTACCAAACCATGCGCCGGGAGCTGATGCAGCACAAGTACGATATCCTCATCGTCAAGGATTTCTCCCGCTTCTCCCGCCGCAACTCGCGGGGATTGGTGGAGCTGGAAGACCTGCGGGACGCAGGCGTCCGCATCATCTCCATCGGGGACGGCATCGACTTCCCCAACGACGATGACTGGCTGAAAATTCAGTTCCAATTCCTCATCAACGAGATGCCCGTCACCGACACCAGCAAGAAGGTCAAGTCCGTCATCAAGCGCCGCCAGACCGACGGCAAGTGGATCTGCGCCGCGCCCTATGGCTACATCGTGAACAAGGCGCAGCAGTTCGAAATCGTCCCCACCGAGGCGGACATTGTGCGGAAGATATTTACCCTCTACAACAGCGGCTGGGGCTACAAGAAGATCGCCAACTACCTCACCGACCAGGGCATCCCCACGCCCCGCATGGCGGAGCGGGAGCGCAAGGAAAAAGAGGGCGTGGCGTGCAAGCGGCAGGCGAAGCCCGTGTGGGCCATCGTGACCGTGCAGGGCATCCTGGACAACGACTTCTACATCGGCACCCTCCGGCAGGGCAAGTACGCCCGCAGGAAGATCAACGGCGCGGAGATCAAGCGGGACGAGAGCGACCATCTGGTGTTTGAAAATCACCATCAGGCCATCATCGACTACCGCACCTTTGCCACCACACGCGCCCTGCGGGAAAAGCGCACCACCTCCAGCTACCGGGGCGTGAAGATCAACGACAACACCTACTCCGGCTTCCTGTTCTGCGGCGACTGCGGCAGCCCCATGTTCGCCATGAGCCGCAGCGACCTCAAGGATGCCTACCGCTGCGGCGAGTACCACAAGCGGGGGCTGAAAGCCTGCACCAGCCACCACATCCGGGTGGACAAGCTGGACGAGGTGGTGAAAGCCTACGTCCGGAAGGTGAAGGACAGCTCCAGTGAAATGCTGGCGCGGCTCAACGCCGACCTTGCCCGGGAGGATGAGGACATTGAGGAGACGGAGCGCTCCGCTGAGCATCTGACCGAGGTGCTGGCCGACTTGCAGGAGGAACTGAAAGCCACCAAGCGTCAGCGCATCCGGGACATTATGAAGCACCCGGAAAACGAGGAGACGCTGGAGGAGACTTACGACGAGCTGGAAAACGATCTCCTGCACCGCATCGAGGGGCTGAACCACCAGATCGCCATGACGGAGGACAAGCGCAACACCATCATTCAGGTGAACCGCGCGGCCCGGACGGCGATAGAGGTGTTCGACGACATTCTCAGCAAGCCCAAGCTGGAACGCAACGACTTAGAGCTGATGCTCCAGCGGATCAACGTCTACGAGGATCACATCGAGATCCAGCTGAAGGCGGACATCGACTCCATCCTGAAAAGCGGGACCCTCCCCGCGGAAACGGAGAATGCCGCAAATTTTAACCAAGGCACGGAAAATATCGAACATATGCTGATCCAGTCCTCCAGAAACCGCGGGGACAAGGTTTTCCGTGTCAAAGTTATCAATAACGGGTCGCCCTCGCGGATGCGCATGGTCCGCCGGATCTCCTTCGGGATGACCACCCGGCCGAGATCGTCGATCCGCCGGACGATTCCTGTTGCTTTCATATCGATTCAACCCTTCCTGCCTGTTTTTATTTTATGTCGCCGGAATTCGTCTTGTTTCCGCTCCGGCGGGATGGCCCGTCCTCCGGCCCGATGATCCGCCCGGATTTGCCGCGCACGTCCCGCCAACTGCCCCATTATTATCCGCAGTTGTCAATTAGTTATTCTCCCGCCGCCGGAGTGGTTTCTTTTGGCAAAACGGGTCCAAAGCAAAAGCTTCCTTGAATTTCCGGCAAAAAAATCCGGGGCGTCCCGTATGGGACGCC
>CAKUKL010000076.1 GCA_934662925.1 uncultured Oscillospiraceae bacterium
ATCGGCGGCATCACCAAGCTGGTGGGCACCAACCCCGTGCTCATCGCCATCGGTACCGCCATTCTGGCCATGATCGTCCATCTGGACGGCTCCGGCGCCGTTACCTTCCTGATCTGCGTGCCCCCGCTGGTCCCGCTGTATGACGCCGTCGGCATGAAGCGCACCACGCTGGCCACCATCGTGGCCATGTCTGCCGGCACCATGAATATCCTGCCCTGGGGCGGCCCCACCATCCGCGCCGCCACCGCCCTTCAGGTGGATGTGGTCAAGGATCTGTTCCTCCCCGTGCTGCCCGCCGTCATCGCCGGTCTGGTGTGCGTGATCGTCTTCGCCGCCCTGCTTGGCCTGCGTGAGAAGCGCCGTCTGGGCAACGTGGCCCTCAACAACATTGAGTACAAGGCTGCTGAGCTCACCGACGAGGAGAAGGCCCTCGCCCGTCCCCACCTGTTCTGGGTCAACATCATCCTCATCATCGCCGCCATCGTGGCCCTGCTGTTCTCCGGCTTCGCCCCCGCCGTTGTCTTCATGCTGGCCTACGTCGTGGCCACCGTCATCAACTATCCGAAGGTCGCCGATACCAAGGCCCGTGTGGACGCCCACGCCAAGAGCGCCATCATGATGTGCTCCGTCCTGTTCGCCGCCGGCGCGTTCTGCGGCATCATGAAGGGCACCGGCATGATCACCGCCATGGCCAACGCCCTCGTGTCCATCATCCCTCAGTCCATGGGCCGCTTCTTCCCCGTCATCACCGGCGTCATCTCCATGCCCGCCTCCCTGCTGTTTGACCCCGACTCCTTCTACTACGGCGTGCTGCCCGTGCTGGCCCAGACTGCCGAAGGCTTCGGCGTGGCCGGCGTCAACGTGGGTCAGGCCGCTATCCTCGGCCAGATGACCACCGGCTTCCCCGTCTCCCCGCTGACCCCCGCCACCTTCCTGCTGGTGGGTCTGGCCGGCATCGACCTTGGCGAGCATCAGAAAAAGACCATCCCCCTCGCCTTTGCCCTCACCATCATCATGCTGATCGTCGGCGTCATCACCGGCGGCATCACCATCTGACACTGACCGACTGTTTTTCTGGAAAGGAAGTCTTGATACTATGAAGAGCATCCGCATCGGCTCCGGCGCCGGTTACGCCGGCGACCGTCTCGAGCCCTCCCTTGAGCTCATTGAGAAGGGCGATCTGGACTATATCAGCTACGAGTGTCTGGCCGAGCGCACCATCGCCATCGGCCAGCAGGCCAAGCTCAAGGACCCCACCAAGGGCTACAACGGCCTTCTGGAGCACCGCATGGAAAAGGCCCTGCCCCTGTGCTGGGAGCACAAGGTGAAGCTCATCACCAACATGGGCTCCGCCAACCCCGAGGCCGCCGCCCAGAAGTGCGTGGAGATCGCCCGCAAGCACGGCCTGACCGGCATGAAGATCGCCTGCGTTACCGGCGACGACCTGCTGCCCGTCATCGACAAGTACATGGACACCGAGGTCTGGGAGACCGGCGAGCCGCTGTCCAAGCTCCCCGGTGAGATCGTCTCCGCCAACGCCTACATGGGCGTTGAGGGCATCCTCAAGGCGCTGGACATGGGCGCCGACGTGGTCGTCACCGGCCGCGTGTCCGACCCCGCCATCTTCATGGCCCCCATCATCCACGAGTTCGGCTGGGCGCTGGACGACTGGGATAAGCTGGGCAAGGGCACCATGATCGGCCACCTGCTGGAGTGCGGCGGCCAGGTCACCGGCGGCTACTACGCCGAGCCGGGCAAGAAGGACGTCCCCGGCGTGGGCCATCTGGGTTTCCCCATCATTCAGGTCAGCGAGGATGGCTCCTTCTTCGTCACCAAGGTCCCCGAGGCCGGCGGCATGGTCACCCCCGACACCTGCGCCGAGCAGATCTGCTACGAGATCCACGATCCCACCAAGTACCTGACCCCCGATGTGGTGGCCGACTTCCAGCAGGTGAAGTTCACTCAGGTGGAGAAGGACGTGGTCAAGGTGGAGGGCGCCACCGGGCGGCCCAAGACCGAGACGTTCAAGTGCTCCATCGGCTACCGTGACTGCTACATCGGCGACGGCGAGATCAGCTACGGCGGCCCCGGCTGCCTGAACCGCGCCAAGCTGGCCCTCGATATCATCAAAGAGCGGCTGGAGCTGGTGGCTCCCGGCCAGTTCGACGAACTGAAGTTCGACCTCATCGGCTGCAACAGCCTGTACTGGAACCCCGATTACAAGTATAACGAACCCTCCGAGGTCCGGGTCCGTGTGGCCGGCCGCGCCAAGACCAAGGCCGTCGCCGATCTGGTTCCCAACGAGGTGGAGGCCCTCTACACCAACGGCCCCGCCGGCGGCTGCGGCGCCGTGAAGCGCACCCGGGACATCGTCTCCGTGGCCTCCATTCTGGTCAGCCGCTACGACGTGAAGCCCGAAGCCAAGATCTTCGTGGTCTGAGAAAGGAGATGTGCAGTATATGAAACTCTGGGAAATCGCTCACTCCCGCACCGGCGACAAGGGCAACATCTCCAATGTGTCCCTCATCGCGTATGACGCCAAGGACTGGGAGCTCATCCGTGAAAAGGTCACCCCCGAAAAGGTGAAGGAGCACTTCAAGGGCATCGTCAAGGGCGAGGTCGTCCGCTACGAACTGCCCAACATCCACGCGCTGAACTTCGTGATGTACGCCGCGCTGGGCGGCGGCGTCACCCGCTCCCTGTCCGTGGATATGCACGGCAAGGGCCTGTCCAGCTACCTGCTAGATATGGAGATCTGATCCACCCGAACTTTCCCCCGATTTGCCGGATCCCCCCGGCCTGAACGGAAGCATCTGAGGCTCCGCTTGGCTTCAGTGTTTTTACTCCCAATTCATTTCTTCCCCGGCATGGGCGGCGCACGGGCTTGCCTTCGTGCGCCGCCCTTCCCCCATTCCGCACAATAAAATCATGTTCCGGCCGGTATTCGGCGCCGTGCCGTGGTAATGAAGCATCAAATCATTACAAAAGGGAATCACCGCACATCGTCAAAGCCATGCCAGACATGAATTTTTTGTTTCAAGAGGGAGCTGTCTCCTTAATTTCCAGCACAAAAAGAGATTTCCAAAGGAGGAAACCACCGATATGAGAAAAAGAGTCGTATCCCTGCTGCTTGCAGGCGTGATGTCCCTGTCCCTGATCCCCTCCGTTTTTGCCGCCGGAGCCGCGGATAAGGAAAAGACCTATCCCGTCCTGACCGAGAAAAACGAAACCTACGTGCCCCTGCGCTCCATCGCGGAGGATCTGGGCTTCAAGGTCTCCTGGGATCAGAAGACCGCCACCGCCACCGTGTCCAACGACGTGTACTCCGTGAAGATCCAGCCCGCGGACAAGAAGGCCACCGCCAGCTACGCCAAGGACGCGATCGCCGTCCCCATGACCGTGAAGGATCAGCGCATCTATGTGGCTGAGAGCTTCTTTGAGGAAAAGCTGGACACCGTCATCACCGTGGACGGCAAGTCCGCCACCGCCGCGGCCTCCGGCATGGCCGCCACCCGCAACTCCGTCCGCGCCAATGAGTACGGCGTGAAGGAGTCCTATGAGTACGAGCGCTACGAGGTCATGCTGCCCATGGACGACGGCGTGAAGCTTCGCACCATCGTGTATAAGCCTGTCGGCGAGGGCCCCTGGCCCACCGCCTTTACCCGCGGCCCCTACCCCGCGCAGGAAGAGACCAAGAATACGCTGGGCGAAGAGTACGCCAAGCGCGGCATGGCCTACGTCTACCAGTACTGCCGCGGCAAGGGCGGCTCTGAGGGCGAGTACATCGCCAACGTGGACGAGCGCCGGGACGGCATCACCAGCCTGAACTGGCTCAACGACCAGAGCTGGGTCAAGAGCATCGGCATGCACGGCCACTCCTATCTGGCCCTGACCACGTGGATCGTGGGCGACAGCCTGCCCGACAAGGTAGCCGCCCTCCACGTCCAGTGCTACGGCGTGCTCCGCAACCTGTCCGTCAGCCACTCCGGCCTGGTGGCCTGCGACAACATCATTGCCTGGACGCTGGGCAACTGCACCGACAAGTACACCTATGACAAGTACATCGAGTCCGCCCAGTACCTGCCCGGCATCAAGGCCGACGACGACCTGTGGGGCGGCAACGTCGAGGGCTACGACGACTGGATCAATCACCCTGACTTCACCGATCCCTACTGGAACGAGGGCGTCTGGGGCGACCTGAAGACCGCCGTCAGCGGCATCGACGTTCCCACCACCATCTTCGGCGGCTATTTTGACCATCACTTTGAGGGCACCGTCGAAGGCTGGAACCTGCTGAGCGAGGAGACCAAGGCCAAGAGCCACATGGTCCTGGGCTGCTGGAACCACGGCTTCGGCTACACCGCTCAGTGGAAGGGCGGCAGCAATTACAACTACAACGTGGATACCGACACCTTCAACTGGTTCTACTCCATCATGGTCAACGATAAGATCCCTGCCACCGGCATCGACGCCTACGCCGTGGGGCAGGACAAGTGGGTCCATCTGGACAGCTTCCCCCTGAAGGCCGACAGCGAGCTGACCTATTACCTGACCAAGGACGCCACCAAGTCCGACGGCACCGCCTCCGCTCTGTCCACCAAGAAGCCCGCCAAGGAAGAGACCTTCACCTACAAGTACGATCCCTCCGATCCCAAGTGGGCCGAGGGCGGCGAGTGCTTCCTGTACAGCTTTGCCCAGACCCGCAACGGCAAAACCAGAGACCTGCGCGGCAGCAACGAACTCTCCCCCGCCGGCTACCGTGACGACGTGATCACCTTCATCACCGATCCCATGGACAAGGACACCACCCTGGCCGGTAATCTGATCGCCAACCTCTTCGTCAGCACCGACGTGGAGGACACCGCCTTTACCTACACCATCAGCGAGGTGGACGCCGACGGCACCGCCCACAACATCCGCAACGGCCTGCTGACGCTGGCCTACCGCAATGACCGTTACGCCGCCGCCGTCAACGACTACAAGCCCGGCCAGATCGTCGAGATGAAGATCGAGTCTCTGCCCATCGTGTGGACCGTCGCTCAGGGCAACCGCATCCGCATCGACATCTCCTCCTCCAACTTCCCCGAGTTCACCAACCATACCAACACCGTGGGCAACTGGGCCGAGCAGACCACCTACAAGGTCGCCAACCAGACCATCTACGTGGGCGGCGAGCACGCCAGCTCTGTCACCCTCCCCGTTCTCTCCAAGTAATATTTCCTCCTCTTCGGCAAAGCGGAAAGCGCCGGCCCATTCGGGCCGGCGCTTTCCTGTTTTATGCCGTCACTGCCGCACGTCCACCTTGAGGGCGATGACCGTCCGGTCGTCCCCGCCCCCGGCCTGCTCCCGGCTGTCCGCCAGGATTTTCCGGGCCAGCTCCTGGGGGGACAGGCCGTCGAACTGCTCCAGCGCCTGCCGCAGCCAGCCGTCCTCCCGCCCGGCGGTGATGCCGTCGCTGACCATGACGATGCAGTCCCCGGCCTGTACCTCCATGGGGAATACATCCGGCTCCCCGTCTCCGGCCGCAAGACCCGCGGGCAGAGCGGAGCCGCACAACCGCTCCACCCCGCCGCCCCGGCGGACATAAGTGGGGGCCGCACCCAGTTTCAGGACGGCGCCCTTCCCGGTGAACAGGTCCAGCCGCAAAATATCCACGGTGGTGAAGCCGCCCTCGACCTCTCCCTTCAGGGCGAGGGCCTCGTTGACGGTCTTCAGCGCCGCCTCCGGCTCCACTCCCGCCCGGAGAAACTTTTCCAACAGGCGCATGGCCCCGTCGCTGTCCTGCCGGGCGGCAAGGCCGCTGCCCATGCCGTCGCACAGCAGGACGTACAGCCGCCCGGCGTCGTCCTTGAACCAGCCCCCGGCGTCGCCGCTCACCGGCATCCCGTCCCGGCCCAGCGCCGCCACCCCGGCCACCGCCATGAGGGGCTCCTTCTGGACAAGGCACACCGCGTCCCCGCCGCTCTCCTCCACCCGGAGGGGGCAGCCCATGAGCTGACTCAGCCTGTCCAGCTCCTCCGGCTGGCCCAGCTGCTCCACGTTTTTGCCCTCCAGCTCCAGCCGCAGGCGGTGGTGCTCGTCGGAAAAAACGGCGCACCGCCCCTCAAGGCCCAGCGCCGCCAGACGCTGCTTCACCTGCCGCTGGCGCTTGACATCCACCGTTAGTTCGGCGGCCGCCGCCCGCTCCAGCACCCCCGCCAGCTGGCCGTACTGGGCGCACACCGCCGCCCGGCTCTCCCGCACCCGGCTGTCGTACCGCCGCCGGGCCAGAAGCCGCTCCAGCTCCCGGTTGACGCAGCTCAGAAACGGCGTGAAATGCACGCACCGGTCGGCAAAATAGCCGGGAAAATCCGCTGCCGTCCCCTCGCCCCGGTCCAGCAGCCGGGGAAGGGCGTCGGACAGGGCGTTTTTTGTAGTCTGGTAGTCCTGCTGCCAGCACAGCTGGCTCTGGGCGCATTTGGCGCACACCGTCTCCGCCGCCCGGTCGAAAATTTTGGCGGCGTCGCCGTCGTTCACCGGCCGGTCGTACAGCCGCTCCAGACTGTCGGACACCGCCCGGAAGGCCCCCGCTGTCCGCCGCAGCTGCCCGGCGGCGTAGGCCCGGGTGCGGCGCTCCTCCTCCCGGGCGCCCTCCTGCCGGGTGAGGGCGGAAAACCGCCGCAGCAGCTTGTCCGGCAGCAGGAGAAACAGCACGCTGGCCGCCGCCACCTCGTAGAGAAGGCTCAGCCCCGGGCTGTCCGACCACGTCCACAGCACTGCCGCGGCGTTGGCGATGACGTAGGCCAGCATGGCGAACAGCCGTCCCTGCTTGGAAAACACCCCGGCCATCAGGCCGGAAAAGGCGTAGGCCATGGTGTAGTACGGCGGCGCGGCGGCGGCAAAGTCCATGGCAAGCCCCGCGGCCACCCCGGCGGCGGAGCCGATGCCCACGCCGCCCTTCCAGCCCGCCGTCATCACCGCGGCGGCGGCCAGTACCCGGCCCACGCTGAGCACGTCCCCCACCGTCACCCGGGCCAGCGTCATCAGCAGCGTACACCCCAGCACCAGCACGCCCACCGTCTGC
>CAKUKL010000077.1 GCA_934662925.1 uncultured Oscillospiraceae bacterium
TCTGATAGTAGACGTTCCAGTGCCAGATGGCGGCGGTGATGTGGGAGTTGGGGGCCTGCTCGGTCATATCGGAGTTGTAACCGCAGCCGAAGATGCCGTTGTCCTGAGCGCACAGCTGGGGCTGAGCGGAATCGCAGTGCTGAGCGACGACGCAGACGTTATAGGTGTCGATCAGGGCCTGAGCGGCGGCCTTCTCCTTGGCCTCGTCGCCCCAGGTGGAGATCTGGTTGACGTACACTGTGGCGTCGGGGTTGACGGACTGGACGCCGAGAGTGAAGGCGTTGATGCCGGAGCAGGTCTCGGCGTACTCGGTGTTCCATGCGGCCACGTAGCCGATGGCGTTGTTGCCCAGCTCAAGGCTCTTCAGGCCGGCGGCCACGCCGGTGAGGTAACGGGCCTGATAGATACGGCCAAAGTAGTTGTTGAAGTTGGTGTCGTTGGACATGTAGCCGGTAGCGTGGGAGAAGATCACCTCGGGGTACTCCTCAGCCTTGGCGGCCATGGCATTGATGTAGCCGAAGGAGATGCCGAAAATGATGTTACAGCCCTGACCGGCCAGCACATCGATGGCGTTGCTCACGGCGGTGTCGTCCTCCGCCACGTTGTCCTGAATGAGGAGCTGAGTCTCGGGGTCGAGGCCCAGAGCCTTCATGGCGGTGGTGATACCGTTGTGGTGCTGATAGGTGTAGCCGGAGGTGTCGTTCTGGCTGTTGATGTAGATGGCGCCCACCTTGAAGTCGGCGGTGTCGGCGGTATTGCCGTTGTCGCCGTTGTTTTCAGCGGGCTGGCTCTCGCTGGGCGCGTCGCTGGGCTGGTCGCTGTTCTTGTCGCCGCCGTTGCCGCAGGCGGACAGGCCGAAGACCATGGCGCCGGCCAGCAGGAGCGCAAGGATACGCTTCTTCATGTTTGTGTTCCTCCTTAAAATTTACAAATATCCTTTTATCCTCTATTTACAACCGGTAAACCGGTGCAAATACTACAACTATGAAGAGACAGCTCAGCAAAACTCCAGATGGCCGTTCTCCATGCTCTTGATCCGGGCGAGGGACTCCACCCGGACGCCCATGCCGCGGATGAGGTCGCCGCCGGGCTGGAACGCCTTCTCCACGGCGATGCCCGCGCCCACCACGGTGGCCCCGGCGTCCCGCACCACCTTGATCAGCCCCTGAAGGGCCGCGCCGTTGGCGAGGAAGTCGTCAATCAGCAAAACCCGGTCGCCCGGGTTCAGAAACTGCTTGGCCACAATGATATCGTACACGCGGCCATGGGTGAAGGATTCCACCTTGGCGGTGTACACGTCGCCGGCGATATTTTTGGTCTGATTCTTCTTGGCAAACACCACGGGGACATGGAACTGCTCGGCTGCCACGCAGGCGATGCCGATACCGGAGGCCTCGATGGTCAGGATCTTGGTGATATTTTCTCCCGCGAACAGGCGCGCCCACTCCTTGCCCATCTCGGCAAAGAGCTCCACGTCCATCTGATGGTTCAGAAAGCTGTCCACCTTCAGCACGTCGCCGTCCTTCACGACGCCGTCCTTCCGGATGCGGTCCTCCAGCAGTTTCATGCCATACGCCTCATTTCCCAATAAGTACACCCCCGTTTTCCGCAGAGATCCGTCCGCATTCAAAAGTCTGAAAGAAGCATTGCCGGATGTTCAGGTGCGGCGGGCCTTCGGCCTCTGCCGCATTTTGTCAAACGAGGGTATGTTTATTGTAACAAAAAAAACGCGCCGTTACCATTCTATTTTTTGCACAGATTTTATTGTCCTCTCTGCATTTTTCTGTTACAATGTCTACACTTTGTAATAACACTGTTTATGAGGCCCGGCGCGGCCCTTTTTTTGCGCCGGAGAAGGAGTATTTTTGTCATGACAAAAAAACAGCTCGTCAAGGAATTTCTCTTGCTCTCTCTGGGCACCGCGCTGGTGGCTGTGGGCGACCATTTCTTCAAATTCCCCAACCACTTCTCCACCGGCGGCGTCACCGGCATCGCCGTGGTGCTCTCGTCCATCTTCCCCGCCGTCAGCTCGTCCACCTTCGCGTCCGCCATCAACCTGCTGTTCCTGCTGCTGGGCTTTATCGTGCTCAACCGTGGCTTCGGTGTGCGGACGGTGTACTGCTCCCTGCTGTTCTCCGGCCTCCTGTCGGCGCTGAACTGGCTGGTGCCGATCAGCGGCCCGCTGACCGACCAGAAACTTCTCGAGCTGTTCTTCGCCGTCGCCTTCCCCGCCTTCGGCTCCGCCATCCTCTTCAATCTGGACGGCTCCACCGGCGGCACCGACATTCTGGCCATGATCCTGAAAAAATTCACCAGTCTTGACATCGGCCGGGCTCTGCTGTGCTCCGACGTGCTCATCGCGGCTTCCACATTTCTGTTCTTTGATGTGGAGACCGGCCTGTGCTCCGTGCTGGGCCTCGCGCTCAAGAGCGTGCTGGTGGACACCGTCATCGAGTCCCTGAACCGCCGGAAGAGCTTCATCGTCGTCACCTCCCACCCGGCGGAGGCCTGCGACTTTATCACCCACACCCTCAACCGCTCCGCCACCTACTGGGAAGCCGAAGGCGCCTACTCCCACGAGAAAAAGTGGGTGGTCCTCGCCGCCCTGTCCCAGTCCCAGGCCGTGGCCCTGCGGCGGCACCTGAAGTCGCTGGACCCCCACGCCTTCATGCTCATCACCAACTCCAGCGAGATCTTCGGCAAGGGCTTCCTCCGGGTATAACGGAGATCTCCACGAAAAACTTCATACTGGCCAGCTTTCGAGGAAATTCGCCTCCCGCTTCGTGGTATAATTTGCCAAACGAACGGGAGGCGGTTTTTATGCTGGGTTTCAGAAAGAACAGCGACGGGCGGCAGGTGCTGGAGCTGCCGGTGAGCGCCATTGCCCCCAACCCCAACCAGCCCCGGACAGTGTTCGCCCCGGAGGAACTGGCGGAGCTTTCAAAGTCTATCGCCCAGCTGGGTATTTTGCAGCCCCTTTCCGTCCGGCGGACAGGGTCTGGCTGGGAGCTGGTGGCCGGGGAACGGCGGCTCCGGGCGGCGGCCATGGCCGGGCTGAAAACCGTCCCCTGTCTTGAGATACAGGCGGACGAGCCTACCTCTTCCCTGCTGGCGCTGGTGGAAAACGTGCAGCGGAAGGATCTGGACTTCTGGGAGGAAGCCCTCGCTCTTCGGAAGCTCATCGACGACTGCCACCTCTCGCAGGAGGAAGCGGCGGCCCGGGTGGGCAAGTCCCAGTCCGCCGTGGCCAACAAGCTGCGGCTGCTCCGCCTGCCCGCCGACGTGCTGGCCGACCTGCGGGCGGCGGGGCTGTCCGAGCGCCACGCCCGTGCCCTTCTCCGGCTGGACGACCCGGAGCTTCAGCGCCGGGCCGCCGCCCACATGATCCGGCGGCGGCTGACGGTGGCGAAGTCGGAGGAATATGTGGCCCGGCTGGCAAAGCCGCTGGCGGACAAGCCCCTCCGCCGGGCGACGCCCATCTACCGCACCCGGGACGTGCGGCTATTCCTCAACACCATTCAAAAAGGACTTTCCATTATGAACTCCGCCGGCGTGGACGCCCAGTGCGGCCGGCAGGAGACGGAGCAGGAAATTCTCCTCACCATCCGCATCCCAAAGCAGTCCTCCTCTTTTACTCCCTCTCTCTGAGCCTGCGGCCCCGGTGTGTTTCACGTGAAACATGCCGGGGCCGCGGCTTTTTTCTGCCCTGTTTCACGTGAAACAATTTCCCATCGATTTCTTGCGGCTGCGGGTTGAAATACCGCCGGAAACACGATATAATATAGGTTGTTTCATTTCAGACCATCCGGCGGCCGTTTAGGGCCGGGGAAAGGCGGGTAACCTATGGCTAAAACCGTTGCAATCGTCAATCAGAAGGGCGGCGTGGGAAAGACCACCACCTGCGTGAATCTGGCCGCGTCGCTGACCGCCCAGAAGTGCCGGGTGCTGGTGTGCGACTTCGACCCCCAGGGCAACGCCACCTCCGGCTTCGGCGTGGACAAGTCCTGCTCCCCCAGCATTTACGACGTGATCATGGGGAACGCGGACATCCAAAAGGCCATCGTCTCCACCCGTTGGGCGGACGTGCTGCCCTCCAACAAGGCTCTGTCCGGCGCGACGGTGGAGCTCATCGGCCTTGACCGCCGGGAGTACCGCCTGAAGGACGCGCTGGATGCCATCAAGGACGCCTACGACTACATTTTCATCGACTGCCCGCCGTCGCTGGAGCTGCTGACGCTGGACGCCCTGTGCGCCGCCGACACTCTGCTGGTCCCCGTCCAGTGCGAGTATTACGCGCTGGAGGGCCTGTCCGACCTGCTGTACACCGTGCGGCTGGCCAAGCGGTCGCTGAACCCGGCGCTGGAGCTGGAGGGCGTCCTGCTCACCATGTACGACGGCCGCACCAACCTGTCCATGCAGGTGGCGGAAGAGGTCAAGCGCCACTTCCCCGGCAAGGTCTACGCCGCCGTCATTCCCCGGAACGTCCGCCTGTCCGAGGCCCCCAGCCACGGCAAGCCGGTGAGCGAGTACGACAGGCTTTCCCGGGGCGCCGAAGCCTACGAGCTGGCGGCAAAGGAGTTTTTGAGACGAAACGGGTAAATTTCCGGTGTTTCACGTGAAACACCGACTTCAGATAGAAAGGATGTTGCCACATGCCAAAGGCCAAGGGCCTGGGCAAGGGGCTGGGCGCCCTCATGGGGGACGCCGCCTTGCAGACCCCGGAGGCAGGCTCCATATTTCTGCCTATCTCGCAGGTGGAGCCGGGCCTGAACCAGCCGCGGAAGCGGTTTGACGACGAATCATTGATGGATCTGGCCGACTCCATTCGGGAGCACGGCATTATCCAGCCCCTCACCGTCCGCCGCTTGTCCTCCGGCTACTACCAGATCATCGCCGGGGAGCGCCGCTGGCGGGCCGCCAAGCTGGCGGGGCTGATGGAGGTCCCGGCGGTCATTATCGAGGCCGACGACAAGAAGGTCATGGAGCTGGGCCTCATCGAAAACCTCCAGCGGGAGGACCTGAACCCCATGGAGGAAGCCGAGGGCTATCTGGTGCTTCTCACCGACTACTCCATGACGCAGGAAGAGGTGGCCAAACGGATGGGCAAGTCCCGCCCCGCCATTGCCAACGCCCTGCGGCTCACCTCCCTCCCCCCCGCAGTGCGGGAGATGCTGGTGGATGGCCGCCTTTCCGCCGGACACGGTCGGGCCGTCCTCATGGTGGAGGGCGAAAAGGCCCAAATCGCCTTTGCCCAACTGGTGGCCGAGCAGGGCATGTCCGTCCGTCAGGCGGAGGACGCCGCCAAGAAATTCACGCTGGAGCACAAGGAGAAAAAGCCGAAGCCCGAGGACGAAAACCGCATTTACATCGAAGCGGTGGAAAAATCCCTCGGTGAGCGGCTGGGCCGGAAGGTCACCATCACCTCCGGCCGGAAAAAGGGCCGCCTTCAGCTGGAATTTTACGACGTGGACGATCTGAACGCCCTGCTCGATCTGCTGGAGACCCTGCCCCCCTCCGCAAAAACCAGACTTTCCAAAGGAGGAGCGGAGGAATGAGCGACACCCCGAAGCAGCCCGAATCCAACACCGAAGAGACGCAGAACGCCAAAAAGCCGGAGGAGACCAAGTCCGCTCCCCCGCAGAAGCCCAAGAACCACGGCGCGTCGGTGTTCACCTATCTGGCCATCCTGTTCGCTGCGGCGTTCCTCATGCTGCTGCTGGCCTACTTCATCCAGCAGCGGAACAACGACGTGGCGCTGGACCACCTGCGGGATTCCATCACGTCCTACCAGTCGCTGGACCAGCTCATTGAGGAAAATCAGGCGCTGGACGACGAAAATCAGCGCCTGACGCAGGAGCTGGAAACCGCCCGGGCGGACAGCAGGCAGTGGCAGGCCCTTTACGAGGGCCTTGACGCGGACTATCAGGCCATCGGCGCGCAGGCCGACACCGCCGAAGCCCTTCTGTCCCTGAGCATCGCCTATCAGGGTGAGGACTACGAGACCTGCGCCGGAATCTTGCAGACTCTGGCCGCTTCCGCCGACTATGCCGCCCCGACGGATGAGAGCGTCCGCGATTGGCTCCAAAGCGTCTGCGAGACTCTGACGGACGGCGGATATATTCAGCCAGAGACCGTCAGCGCACTGCTGCCGTGATTTCTGCCGTGTTTCACGTGAAACAAAAGAGGCGCGAGCGTTTCTGCGGAAACGCTATTATCGCCTGACGCGACGCGCCTTCCGGGAAAACCAGTTTTCCCGGATACCCTTTCCGCCCTACGGGGTGGACGAGAGTTTTTAACACCGCAACCAAAATGCATCCAACAACATTTCAAAAAGGTGAGGAAATATGTTAGACATCAAATTTGTCCGTGAAAACCCGGAAGCCGTCAAGGAAAACATCAAGAAGAAGTTTCAGGATGAAAAGCTCCCGCTGGTGGATCAGGTCCTCGAGCTGGACCGCCAGAACCGCGACGCCATGACCGAGGCCAACAACCTCCGGGCCGCCCGCAACACCCTGTCCAAGCAGGTGGGCATGCTCATGGGGCAGGCCAAGAAGGACCCCTCCAAGCTGGAAGAGGCCGAAGCCGCCAAGGCACAGGTCAAGGCCAACGCCGACCGTCTGGCCGAGCTGGAGGCGCTGGAGGACAAGCTGGCCGCCGAGATCCGCCACATCATGCTCCAGATTCCCAACATCATCGACCCCTCCGTGCCCATCGGCCCGGATGACAGCTATAACGTGGAAGTCCAGCGCTTCGGCGAACCGAAGGTGCCCGACTTCGAGGTGCCCTACCACACCGAGATCATGGAGTCCTTCGACGGCGTGGACATGGACTCTGCGGGCCGTGTGTCCGGCGCGGGCTTCTACTACCTGCTGGGCGACATCGCCCGGCTCCACGAGGCCGTGCTGGCCTACGCCCGTGACTTCATGATCAACAAGGGCTTCACCTTCTGCATCCCCCCCTTCATGATCCACGGCAACGTGGTGGAGGGCGTCATGAGCCAGACGGACATGGACGCCATGATGT
>CAKUKL010000078.1 GCA_934662925.1 uncultured Oscillospiraceae bacterium
CCGGAAAAAACATAATCCCCCGGCGTCCGGATCTGGACGCCGGGGGATTATGCGTGATGGAAAAGGAAAGCGGCTCTGCATAGCTGAGCCGCTCTTTTTTTGTTTAGGTCAGCCGTCAGAACGCGGCAAACAGCTGCTTTTTCCGGAATGCGTAATACAGCAGCCCCACGGCGTCGGCCAGCGCCCAGCCGATGGGCACGGACAGCCAGATGCCCACCACGCCCAGCGCCGGGATCGCGGAGAGGGCGTAAGCCAGAGCCACCCGGGTGCCGAGGGAGATCACGGTCAGCACCACGGACATTCCGGGCCGCCCCAGCGCCCGGTACAGGCCGTACAGCAGGAACAGGCAGCCGATGCCGCAGTAGAAGGCGCCCTCGATACGCAGATACCGGACGCCCTCGGCCAGGATCTCCACCTCGCCCGACGACACGAACAGCCCCATGAGGGGCCGGGCAAAGACGCATACCAGCACGGACACCGCGATGGAGAAGCCCGCCGCCGCGCACACAGCGCCCCGCAGTCCGGCGCGGATGCGCTGCTCCTGACGGGCGCCGTAATTCTGGGCGATGAAGGTGGAGAAGGCGTTGCCGAAATCCTGCACCGGCATATAGGCGAAGGCGTCGATCTTTACCGCCACCGCGAACGCCGCCATGACCGTGGGGCCAAAGCTGTTGACCAGCCCCTGCACCAGCAGGATGCCCAGATTCATGATGGACTGCTGCACGCAGGTCAGGACGGAAAAGCCGCCGATCTCCCGGATGCAGCTCCACCGGACGCGGAAGCGCCCGCGGACGGGCCGCAGCTGGGGATACCGGATCCATGTGTAGACGGCGATCCCGATGCCGGAGACGTATTGGGCGATGACGGTGGCCTCCGCCGCGCCGGAAACGCCCCGGTCCAGCCCGAGGACGAACCACAGGTCCAGCACGATGTTCAGGACGGTGGACACCGCCAGAAACACCAGCGGGATCACGGAGTTGCCCACCGCCCGCAGAAAGGACGCGAAGTAATTATACAGAAAAGTAGCGAGAATGCCGCAGAATACGATGGCGAGATAGTCCCGCATCATCCCCCATACCGAATCATCCACCCGGAGGAAGATCTGGAGCCAGTTCAGACAGGCGAGGGCGGCGGCGTTCAGTACCAGCGCCAGCACGCCGATGAGCACGAAGGAGGCATATATCCCCTCCCGCAGCCCGTTTTCGTCCCGCTGGCCGAACCGGATGGAAAATACCGCTCCGCTGCCCAGGCACAGCCCGAGCAGGATGGAGGTGAGAAATGTCATCAGGGTAAAGGAAGAACCCACCGCGGCCAGCGCGTTCTTGCCTAAGAATTGCCCGACGATCAGTGTGTCGGCCACGTTATAGCACTGCTGCAGGAGGTCGCCCAAAATCATCGGGACGGCAAAGCAGAGCATGGTGCGCATAACTGGCCCCTGCGTTAAGTCTTTGTTCATGATAAATAATGACCTTTGATCAGCTTCCGATATTTTTTTCTTTACAGACCTTATGGAGAACTTCGATGAAGTTCGGCAGATAAATGCTTGAGGGGGACTTGTTCCATGCTACCTTCAGCTTTCCGGGGACGTCCAGCTGCTCCAGCTTGATTTTCCGGATGGCCGTACTGTTCGCGGGCGCGTCGATGAGGTGGCTGGCCATGATGCTCACGCCCAGACCGGCCTCCACCATCATCATGATGGCGCTGTGGGAGTTCATTTCTTCCAGAGTCGCCGTGGACAGGTTGTGCTGGATCAGGTACTGATTGATGGTGGACCACAGGTAAGGCGTACTGTTCCGGTTGGATACGTAGATGCGCTCGCCCTGAAGCTCTTCGGGCGGGACAGAGGTATAGCCGCTCAACCGGTGAGTCTCACCCACCACCAGCACCAGCTTGCCCTCGCTGACCGTCTCGATCTCGATGGACGACTGGTTCACGTCGGAATCGGTGGAGGCAAAGAAGCCAATGTCAATGACCCGGTTCTTCAGCATATTGATGCAGGCGCCCGGCTCGATAATGCGCAGGTCGATCATTACGCCGGGATACGCCTGATTGAACCGCTTGATCACGTCGGGCAGAAAGGCACGGGTCATACCGGCAGGGGTGGCGACGGACAGGGTGCCGAAGCTCTGCTTGCCCAGATTGGACATCTGGTCCAGCAGCTGATCATAGCTGTTGAGCAGCCAGCGGGCCTTGATCAGAAAATTGCGCCCGAATTCGGTCAGGCCAACCTTCCGGGTGGTCCGGGTCAGCAGCTCCTGCCCCAGCTCCTTTTCGAGGTCGGAGATGTGGCGGCTCAGGGTAGGCTGGCTGAAATGCAGCTGCTCCGCGGCCTGGGTGAAATTCAGTGTCTGCGCTACGGTGACAAAGATCCTCAGTTCGTCGATGCTCATAATGCTACCTCACTTCCGTCAAAAAGCCAGAATTGCCAAACGATGCTGCATTAAAACTTATTTTATAACGAAAGCACAGATAAAACAAGACCGACCACACATAAAATGCGGCCGGCCCTGTAAGGCGAGGCAAGCTTAAAGCATCGTCCGGATCTGTGTGCCTTCCAGCCAGGAAGTGACGTTTTCGAACGCCATGACCGCGCGGCGGTCAATGGATTCCCGGGTGTCAAAGCCCACATGAGGAGTACAGACCAGATTTTTCGCGCCCATCAGCGGGTGGTCGGCGGGCAGCGGGGGATCGTTCTCGTACACGTCGATGCCCGCGCAGATCCTGCCGGCATTGAGGGCGTCGGCCAGCGCCTGCGTGTCCACCACGGGGCCCCGGGCGGTGTTGATGAGGATGGCGCCCTGCTTCATCAGGCCGATCTCCTTCGCGCCGATGAGACCCTTTGTCTCCGGGGTGAGGGGGGTATGGACGGTGATGATGTCCGCCTGTGCCATCAGCTCATCCAGCGGCATGTATTCCACGCCCAGATCCAGAGCGGCCTGGCGCTGGCTCCTGTTGTAGCCGATGAGCTTGCAGCCAAAGACCTTGAACACCTCGGCCACCCGGCAGCCGATGGCGCCGGTGCCCACGATGCCCACGGTGCGTCCGGCCAGCTCGTGACCCTGAAGCCCGGCCTTGCCTTTGCCGCTCTGAACGGCGGCGTGGCAGGCGGTGATGTTGCGCAGGCAGTCCAGTGTCAGACCCACAGTCAGTTCCGCCACCGCGTCGTCGCAGTAGCCGCCGGTGTTGGAGATCTTCACGCCCTTGGCCTTGCAGGCGGCCACGTCCACGTGGTCGATGCCCACAAAGGCCACAGACACCAGCTTCAGGTGGGCGGCGGCCTCGATCACCGCGGCGGGCAGGGGGTGGTTGGCGATGATCATGACGTCGGCGTCCGCGCCCCGGGCGATCAGCTCGTCGGTGTCCAGCGTAAAGGAATCATAGGCGGTGAACTGGTGCCCCTGCCGGGTCAGGGTCTCCGCCAGCTTGTTTAGCGTCTCGGCGGAAATGCCCAGCGGCTCCATCAGGACGATGTTCATGGTAAAGTCCTCCTAAACTATCAATTTAGAGGTGCGGCGCAGTTTACTTGCGGCCGGCCTCTTTTTCTTCAATCTCCTTCTGACGGGCCAGAATGTTCAGACCGTCGCGGTAGACGGGAATGTCGATCATGCTGCCCTTGTAGCCCACGGAAGCGGAGCCCTTGGCCAGACCTTCTACCTCGAACACCTTGGTGATCTCCTTTGCCCATTCCACGCGCTCGGGAGCGGGGGAGTAGACCTCGTGGGCGATGGGGATCTGGCGGGGGTTGATGATCTGACGGCCCTCGAAGCCCAGCTGAGCGCCGCTGCGGCAGTTCTCCTTGAAGGCTTCCACGTCGGAGTAGTTGGGGAAGGGGGCGTCCTCAGCCACCAGACCGTGGGCACGGGCGGCCACGCCGATGCGGGCGCGGGCGTAGAACTGCTCGTCTGCCTTGTCGGTGCTGGTGACCTTCATGTCGCGGGTGTAGTCCACAGCGCCGAAGATGACGGCCACCAGACGGTTGGAGCCGCCCACGGCCTCGTCCACGGTGAGCACGCCCAGCGCGGTCTCGATGAGGATGGCCACCTTGATGCCGCCCACGGGCAGGCCGCGGAGCTTCTCCAGACGGGTGATCTCGTCGTCCAGACGGCGGACGTCGGCCAGACCGCTGCACTTGGGCAGGGTGATGCCGTCCAGACCCTCCACGACCACGGCGTCCAGATCGGCCAGCGTCAGGTCGGTGTCCCATGCGTTGACGCGGACCCACGCCTCGGAACCGGTGGTGCTCATCTCCTTGATGTGCTTCTTGACCAGCTGGCGGGCATTCTCCTTCTCAGCGGGGGGGACGGAGTCCTCCAGATCGAGGGTGATGACGTCGGCGCCCAGGGTGGGAGCCTTCAGGATCATATGCTCGTTGTTTGCGGGAAGGTAAAGATCGGATCTTCTGACTGCCATAATAAAACACTCCTTAAAATTAAATGTGAATAAATTGTGAATTTGAAAAAGCAGAGGCGGAAAACCGGTTATTCCTCCGGCTGATACACCAGATCAATGACGGTGCCGTCCCGGTACTCCACCACGCCGACGATGCGGTCGGTGACTTTTGCGTGGCTCTGGGGGCCGACAATCTCCTCGCCGATGCGCTTGAGCTCGTGGATGTCCACCAGCGGCAGATTGCTGCCGCGGAGCAGCTCCAGCAGGTCGGTCCGCCGGGGATTGATGGCGATGCCGTGCTCGGTGACCAGCGCGTCGACGGTGTCGCCGGGCGTGGTCACGGTGGTGACCTGATCCCGGACGATGCAGAAGGACTTCCGGGTGAGGTTCGCGACGACAATGGCCAGCTTCGCGCCCGCGGCGCAGTCGCTGTGGCCGCCGGAGGCGCCCATGATGACCCCGTTGGAGCCGGTGGTGACGTTGACGTTGAAGTCCACGTCGATCTCGGTGGCGCCCAGAATGACGGTGTCCAGCATGTTGACCACCGGGCCGCTGGTGAAGGGGTTGGCGTACTGGCTGCCGCTGATGGCCATGTGATTTTTGTTTTTCGCGGCGGACCGGACCGCGTCCAGATCAAAGCATTGAGTATCCAGCAGAGCGCGGAACAGCCCCTCTTCCAGCATCTTGACCATGTAGGCGTGGATGCCGCCCAGAGCAAAGGAGCCGGTGATGTGCTTTTCCAGCATCCGCTCCCGCACGTCGGCGGCCACGGCCAGCGCGGTGGAGCTCGCGCCGGTCTGGAAGGACATGCCCTCGTGGATCTGCCCGGTTTGCTCCATGAGTTCCGCCGTATCGGCGGCGATCTTCAGCCGCACCGGGTCGGTGGTGATCTTGGTGGTGCCGGACACGATGCCGCTGGGGTCGCCGATGGACTCTACCTGAACGATGTAGTCCACCTTCTCCTGCGTGATCTCGATGGGGCAGGCGGGGTAGGGCACCAGATTGTCGGTGACGGCCACCACGCAGTCGGCGTACTCCGCGTCAGCGTAGGCGTAGGACAGGTAGCCGCAGGCGGACTTGCCCTCGGTGCCGTTGATGTTCCCCTCCGTGTCGCAGGTGGGGGCGGCGATGAAGGCCACGTCGATGTGCAGACTGCCGCTCATGATGGCCTGCGGCCGTCCGCCGTGGGTCATCATGATACAGGGCTTCTGGAGCTTTCCGGCGGTGATGGCCTTGGGCACCGGGCCGGCGTTGAAGGTGCTGGTGACGATCTGGGTGATGACGCCGTTCTCCATGAGCCTGACCAGCGGCTCGTGGACGGCGAACAGGCCGGAGGCGGCCACCCGGATGTCCTTCAGCCCCTTGGCGGCGATGGCCTCCATGACCTGATTGACCACGTGGTCGCCGTTGCGCAGGTGGTGGTGGAAGGAGACGGTCATGCCGTCCTTCAGGCCGACTTTGTCGATGACGGCGGCGAGGTCGGGAAGAAGCTTGCTCTCGCCGGGGCGCACCGGCTTTGCCTGGCTGCTCACATTGGGCCGGTCGTGAAGATGCTCAAATACGCCGGAGTAGGGCGTTACCCTGCCGTAGCCCTCGATATATTCGGGCAGCTGTCTGCCCACTTTGTTTTCCATGGCGCGCTCCGATCTGCTCAAATGCGGGCGACACCGGTCTCCCGGGCGGCGGCGGCCACGGCGGCGGCCACAGCGGGGGCGACGGCGGGATCGAAGGCGGCGGGGATGATGTAGTCGGCGGACAGCTTGTCCTCGGGGATGAGGTCGGCCAGCGCCCTGGAGGCGGCCAGTTTCATCGCCTCGTTGATCTCAGAGGCGCGCACGTCGAACGCGCCCCGGAAGATGCCCGGGAAGGCCAGCACGTTGTTGATCTGGTTGGGGTAGTCGCTGCGGCCGGTGGCCACCACACGGGCCCCGCCCAGCTTGGCGTCGTCGGGGAAGATCTCCGGCGTGGGATTGGCGCAGGCGAACACGATGGCGTCCTTAGCCATGGTTCTGACCATATCAGTGGTGAGCACACCGGGGGAGGAGACGCCGATGAACACGTCCGCATTCCGCACGGCGTCGGCCAGCTTGCCCTGAATGTGCTCCGGGTTGGTGACGCGGGCCATCTCTTCCTTCGTGGGATTCATTCCCGTCTCCCGTCCGGCGTAGATCGTGCCGGTGCGGTCGCACAGGGTGATGTTCTTGGCTCCGGCGGTGAGCAGCAGCCGGGCAATGGAGATGGCGGCGGCTCCGGCGCCGTTCATGACGATCTTCACCTCGTCCAGCTTCTTGCCCACCACCTTCAGGGCGTTGGTCAGGCCGGCCAGCGTGATGATGGCGGTGCCGTGCTGGTCATCGTGGAAGATGGGGATGTCGCAGCACTCCTTCAGCTTTGCCTCGATCTCGAAGCACCGGGGGGCGGAGATGTCCTCCAGATTGACGCCCCCGAAGGAGCCGGAGATCAGCCGGATGGTCTCCACGATGGTGTCCACATCCTTGGACTTGATGCACAGAGGGAAGGCGTCCACTCCGCCGAAGTTCTTGAACAGGACGCACTTGCCCTCCATGACGGGCATGGCGGCCTCCGGGCCGATGTCGCCCAGACCCAGAACGGCGGT